>JAJZJL010000179.1 GCA_021810145.1 Planctomycetota bacterium
CGCACGTTATCGATGCGGGCAGTTGCACTTTGCATGGTTGTCTGTGCTACGGTGGCACGCTTACGACGTAACAGGTCGTCACAAGGCGCATCGAACATTCCGGATAATTCTGACGCCAATTCAAACGCCTGATTGAAGCCTCGTCGCCATTGCCGGGACCAATGCAGCGGTACAGGAATAAATTGATCAACGGTTTCGACCTGCGCGTGCCGCAACGCCTCGGCCATCCATGGGGCTAATATGGCTGCCAACGCCCAATGGTCCTGCGCCCCTAAAATGACGCCAGTGTATCGTATAGACTTTCGGTATAGAAAAGATCGGAAGTCATATGAAGAAGAAGCGATTCAGCGAAGAACAGATGGTATCGATACTGCGCGAAGCGGATACCGGCGACAAGACGATTGTGGAATTGTGCCGGGCGCATGGGATCAGCGATGTAACATTTTACGCATGGCGGCGTAAGTTCGGCCAGATGTCTGAAGCGGCGGTGAGGCGTCTGCGTGAGTTGGAGAAGGATAATGTGCGGCTCAAACGCCTTTTGGCAGAGCGCGACCTGGAGGTCGACGTGCTTAAGGAGTTCTTACAAAAAAAGTAGCCACCGTCCCGGAACGCCGCCAGGCGGTCGGTTTTCTGGTTCAGCGGAAGATATCCCGGCGTAGAGCCTGTGATTTGACTGGCTTCACCGCCAGAGGATCAGGGCGGCCAATCATCCGAAAAATAGCATTGGATGCACAAATGTGAATGTGTTCGAAAGTTATACGTACCAGTGGAGTCATAAGCGGGGTCTGGACAAACTAATTCTCCTATGACTGATCCGTCGCATTTTCAATAGTTGGTATTACTTACGAGTTAAGCTTCGGATCAGATTTACACCGTTTCACAACGGAGATGATCTTTGAACCCGCAATTTGACGAAAATTGCTAATGAGTTGAAGTAATTTGATATTGTGGAGCAAGCCTGAATTGCACTATGATAACTTCTGTCAGAGGTTAGTCTGGCGGTACGGCGGTGTTTCTTTCGCCTGTTGCCGCATGATTTAAAAAAATGAAAGGGCAAAGATAGGGACTGTTCGGAACTCATTGATGGGCCGTCTTCCATTGACTCTGATGTTTATTCGGATCAGTGTGATAGGAAGTCAGTCATGGAATGATATTGATAGTTTGGATATTGAGTTGGCCTCGATTGCTCGGCGACCCGGGTAAGGCAAGTAAGTTCTTTTTTTTCAGGAGATTTACAATGTTCGGTTTAAACAGTAAAAAAGTATCTCGTAAGCAGGTGAACACAAGGCATGCCAAATTAACAGGAGCTACACGCGTTTCTGGTCGGCCCTCCAAAAAGTGGCTGCCTGGCGTCTTGGCCGGTGCTGCGAGTTTGGCCATCCTGACGGTTGCGACTTCGGGAAATATAGCTTCAGCATCTGTTATATTGAGTTCCAACTTTAATGGCAGCCTGGATGGCTGGACTGCTGTTACGGGCACAGGCTACACCGTAACGGATGCCGGTGCCGAATCCGCCTTCAGCAACGTTGCTAACGGCGCTAGCGCGGATTTGCAGGACAATTCCTCATCCGCAAATCCGAGCCTGACAAGCCCGACATTTTCAGGCATTACACCTCAGGATGCTGTGCAGATCAGTTTCGATTTTAATATTCTGTCCGCGGCTCCAAGTGAGAATAATGGTTTCATGCTCAACCCCCAACGGAACATTATCCTTCAGCTTGGATCGCCAGGCAGTTCCCCCGCTTTCTTAGCCTATAAAAACGGGTCTAATTGGGCAGGATCCAGATTCACACCAAGCCAAAATACATGGTATCACGTTATATTGAATCTTGAACCAAGCGGTGCAGCTTCACCAACTTGGGGTTTCAGCGTCGTCGATACTTCCAATACGACGCTCTTGTCGGAGAGTAATATTGCATTTTCTAACCCGGCGAACGGTTCTTCGCCATTTCCATATAGCAATATTCAATTCGATTTTAATAGCGCCGCTAGTGAATCTGGAGGTAATTTCCTTGTGGACAACGTTAGTGTGGTGGTCGTCCCGGAACCTGCGCCGCTGGCGTTGTTGGCATGCGGACTGGCGGGGGCGGCCTTGCTATTAATTCCTCGACGGAGGAATATCCAATAGACGGTTGAATTCCAACAGGTGTTTGGAGGATATGGCCAATCAGCATCGGGTAAGTGGAGTTTGCTATAAGGAGTAGTTTTATGAGCCGTCGTGCTTTTACCCTCGTTGAACTTTTAGTAGTAATGGCCATCATCGCACTGCTGATCTCCCTGCTATTGCCGGCGTTGGCAATGGCCAAGCAGTCTGCGGATAGCATCGTCTGTGCGGCTAAATTAAGAGCGTTGGGCCAAGTAACAGCGGAATATGCTCAAACTTACGAGGATATGGCTCCTCCGGGAGACCTCTGGGCGGGCGTGTATCTACCAGTCGACGCTCCATGGCAGCCATTTCCGACCGCGTCCCAAGGCAACTGGATTTCTTGGACTCAATTTCTCTATTATTACACAATCGGAGCGACAACCGATTATCTTAACCTCCCATGGGAACCAAACGCCGGATTTAGCTCCGAGGCTGAGGTCAAATATCCTCAGCTTTTTCAGTGTCCATCGGCAGTACTTCCCAATAGCGTTTGGTATGCCTCAAATTATGCGGCCAATCCCAATCTGTTTATGGATAGTCAGAACCTCAACGTTGGTTCAAGTACAACCGCAAAGCTCAACGTCGTCAACACCCCGGCACACTTCATAGAGTTCGCTGATGCTACACAAAACCTCCCCACCGGACAAGCATGGAGTACCTTCCAATGGAACTGGGGACGCGAGTATAAAGCGAACCATCAGACACTGTATTGGGATGGGACCTTAACGTATGACAACACCCCAATTCTCTCGGCGATTGTGGCTCCCAACGAACCGTGGGGAAAGGGTAATATTGATTATAACGCTACCTTGGGTAACACCAATGACTATACTCCGCGATATCGCCACATGATGACTAGCTCGCAAAATAGCGGCGACGCCAACGCGGTGTTTGCCGACGGACACGTCGGGGTTATCAAGCAGTATGGACTGCATGTTTACAACATTGTTGCTGACAATTAGCAAATGGTGTCAGGTATCTCCGTGCCGCCATTTCGAGATTCCCACGGCTCTTTGTGTCCGCACGCGGGTATTTATGATGGCGTAGGATCCTATCCGAAGCAACGGAACCTGATCCTTTGCATGTGCGGAGGCAGGGGCAGGCGAGGATTATTTAAAGGGGATTCAGGATGAAATTTAAGAGAAATCGCGGGACCGCCTCTCGCGCCTTGCGTCGTGCAGTGTTAGGTGCCGCAATTATCAATCTTTCTGTAATCGGAGTCGATGAGGTCAGTGCCCATCCGTTCCTTGGTACCACATGGCAGGACACGGCGTATCCATCCTTCGGCGACTTTTTCACGCAACTGACCCCGGAAAACGACGGCAAATGGGGCAGCGTCGAGCCGGTGCAGGGCACATTCGACTGGTCCCATCTCAGCGCGATGTACACCCTGGCGGCGCAGCGCGGAATGTTGGTCAAGCAGCATAATATGATCTGGAAGGGCCAGCAGCCGACATGGGTAATAGCCAGAAATGCTACCTCGGCGGAACAGGCGTGGTTCTCCGCTTACGCTGGCAAATTTTCTCCCAATTTGATGGATGTTGTAAATGAACCGCTGGACGGCGCGCCGCGGTACGCACCGGGCCTGCCCGATGGAGGAACGTCCTCCTCCAGTTACGGTGGGTTCGGTTGGGTGGTGCAGGCATACCAACTGGCACGAAAGGATTTTCCGCATACCCAATTACTGATCAATGAGTTTGGCGTTCTGGCCAGTCCCGGAAAAACAGCGAAATATATGGGGCTAATAAAAACGCTTAAAAGCAAGGGGCTCATAGACGGTATCGGCCTGGAAGCACATTTCTTGGAGCATGTCAGTACTCAAACCATACAAACGGATCTTAACACCCTCGACACGCTGGGACTTCCGATTTATATATCGGAATATGATCTTAATCAATCCAGTGATGCCGCACAGCTTGCACAAATGGAGACTCAGTTCCCGATTTTTTATACCAATCCCATGGTCAAAGGTGTCACGCTTTGGGATTTTGCCTATGGCCATACCTACCAGCCAAACGCCAATTTACTTTATGCCAATGGCAATCCGCGCCCGGCCATGCAATGGCTTGAAAGATACGTGAATCCCGGCGGAACCGTCATTGATAGTGGTGCGGTGCAGACGGTTGCATCCGCTGCCGGGATTGCAATGGGGCCTATTGCCATTGATTTCGGCGGCGGTACGCTGCGCTATGCTGGAACTGGAATCAACTTGAAAAACGTTTTGCAAATCAACGATAATGCCGCCTTAATTGATATCAATGGTCAGGCTGGCGCTCAATATTCAGGCAATATCAGCGGCGGCGGATCGCTGACCATTGAGAACACGGGCAATTCGGGCAATAACTCGCTCTTGCTTGCCGGTACCGACAGCGTCTCTGGTGTTACAACCATAGCCGGAAATACCAAGCTGGTGTTGGATGCCATCACGGGCGTTGCGGGGACAGGTGTGATAACCAGTGCGGTGACGGTAAATGCCGACGGCAGTCTGAGCGGTAACGGAACGGTTGCCAATACGCTGTTGCTGGCGGGCACGCTGGCACCCGGTGAGCGCACGGCAGGCACCATAACAGTTCAAAATCTCGTTATCAACAATGGCGGCAAACTCGACTTTATGCTCAACACCGCCAATGCCACGGCCGGTACCGCCGGCAACAGTCTGGTAGCGGCTGCGAATGTGACTGTAGGATCGCATGTTATTGTGTCCATCACTGCCGGTCCATCATTCGGTGCGGGAATGTATCATTTATTTAGCTTTTCCGGCGGCATCGCCAACGCCGGGGACATCAATTCCTGGATCATCGACGGCCCTGTGGGGTTCAGTTATGCGTTGACCGATCCGGCGGGGATGATTAACTTGAGTGTAACGGCTGTGCCGGAACCAGCGACACTGGTGTTACTGTTGCTGGGCATTTCCGCAATCCCGCTG
>JAJZJL010000180.1 GCA_021810145.1 Planctomycetota bacterium
CCGGTGGAACGGTAGGCCCGGTGTTGCCTCCAGGCCCGGAAAGATGGTGGGCCGCCAACCAATGGGCTTCCTGCTGGTCCATCTTCTGTAAACCACTTGCCGCCTGTCCAAAGCCCGCCCCGGCCAGCGGCTCTCCCGCTTTGGGCACCGCCCAACTTGGTGCGTCGCCCAGCGAGTCCGCCTGTTTCAGGATTCCGCGCTCCGCGGAACTGGTTGTCCCATGCTGAGTTGTAGGCGTCTTGGTATTCACATGCGCATTGGGATTCTGTGCCGGCTGGGTCTGCGGAGGCTTGTAAGTCTTTTGGCTGTCATGCCCGCTGGGATCAAGATTATTGATTGGATCATTGCCGCTGTGGCTGCGCCAGAACCTGGGACTCAGAACCTCGGAGCGAGAATAATGTGGAAGCGCTGCGCTTCTCCTTGCGAGCCGGGATGAGGGACGGCGCCAGTGGCTGGTGTCGCCGCCGGCACGGAAATTCCGCAGGCCGCAACGCAGAAAGCGTTGGCGTGATGTGAACACCGAGGTTGTTGCATCAACGGCAACCATTGCTCACGCACAGTTCCTTATATTTTGATCACTGGTCACTGACAATTGTAAACGTTGCCATAATTCCATGCCACTCGCCCGTTTGCAAACCATCTGAGCCACCATTATCATGAATTTTGACGGCACTACAATCCGCTGGGCCACTACAATCTGCACAATCGTAATGCCTGCGCCTGCTTTTTCCCCACGACCATATTATATTTCGTGCCGCGCGGAGGCACTTGGGTATCCCGACGCTTTTCTCGATTCCTGATTGGGCCGTTGATCACAGTGTTTCCGTCCCTGCGTTGAACCGCCTGAATGCGAGGGAACGCTTTAAATGTTCATCAAGCTCTTGGCGTGATGGTTCGCAAATATCTGAACTACAAAATGCGAACATCAAACCAGCAGCCTTGATTCTTGCAAGCAAGGTGTCCAGTTTCAAACCAATTCTCTGACGAACATCGACTCGCAATGATGCATACTCCATTTGGCCACGGCCATGTAGGACATACAGCTGCAAGATATCAGAGTCCTCCCAAATATCCACCTCAGGCGACCAAGACGCGCCCTTCGGGAGGATGCCGGCGGATACCGCATCCCAATCAGGCCTGACCGCGCCGCGCCATGATGCCAGACAGTCCATCCCTTCATTGGTATCAATTGGAGCGGGTGCTCCTTCCGGGATTAATGGAATTTCAAAATGCCATATCGCCATCAGCCGCCCCCCGTTAAGACATCATGCTCGTTTTTATATCCGAGATAGGGAAGTTTTACTTCTTGCCCCGGAATGGTTTCAAGGTCCGCCGAACGAGCGGCCCGCAATCGATGATTTCCATTTACGACAAATTTCTTACCGTTTATTTCAACGTACTGGATAGGTTCTTTGACCCCTTCTTTTTTTACAGACGCATTTATTTGCCTCTGGCGATCTCTAGACCGTGGTACATCGGCCTCATTTAATTCATGAACCGGTATTTCATGCGGTTCCCCCACGCTTTTTGCAACCGCGCCGATCTCTTTGTCTGTTTTCCCCAGTATTTTCCCAATCGTTTTGCCGATATTGCTGACCAAAGAGGAAACCTTATCCTCGGAGGCCTTAATAATTTTTCCAATAATCCCTTTCGCAACCGGGGCAATGCTTTCCGTGACTTTCCCCACCACGGCGTCGCCAAGGTCGCCCACCGGCCCGCTGGTGGCAATTGCCGCCTCGTCGTAGGTTGGACGCAGCCCGCCAAGTTCTCCGGAATTTTCCGCAGCCCAATCCGCACTGATTTGCCCCGCCATTCGGGCGGCATTTGCAACCCCGCTTCCTCCGGGAACGTATTCGCCTGGAAGCTTCTCCCAATTCAGTGCACCGGTTCGGGGGCCTTGGGCGGGGCACCATTGCACCGCGGAAGTGGAATTTCCCCCGGTGCGGTTGTGGGACACGCACAGAGCTTTCGCGGATGCGGTTGCCGAAACCGGCACAGCAGCTAAAGCAGCAAAAAGAAAAAGCAGCGCCGCCAGCCACGTGGCCAGCGGGGGACCGGCTTGCCGGTGCGCGGCGATCCGTGCGGTGGATTGCGGGTCCGAATTTTCTTTCTTAGCTGCCGACATACACAACCGTGTACCGGCAATGTGGCGGCACGTCGTCCCACCGCCAAATTGTTCACGCGTCGCGACCATGAGTTCCCATTATAGGTAGTTCCCGAGGTTTTGCGCATCGGCCGCTGTTTGGCCAAAGTTAAAATGTCCCGCCTGGCGGGAGCCGGGTTTGGCAACGGGGGGAGCATCTGAGCTTTGCGCGTTAAAGTCAGTAAATGCCCGGCAACAGCCGCCAGGTGCGGGCTACGTAAGCATCATACTGTGCGCCAAAGTGGGCGTGCAGCAGGCGTTCTTCAGCCCGGATACGGGGTATAAGCGGCACGAGAACCAGCGCGGTGATCAGAATGCCGGACCAGCCGCGGAATACCAGTCCCCATCCCAGCATGCCGATCAGCAATCCCAGGTAGCTTGGGTTGCGAATCAGTCCGTAAATCCCGCGGGTTTCAAGGGTGTGCCCCGGTTGAATCGCAACCAGGCCGCTGAACCGTGAGCCGAGCACAAAGACTGGAAATAATCGCAGGGCACCGCCGAGTGTATACAGAATCAGGCCGATCCAGCGCGTGGTATCTCCATCAATTGTCCACAGACCGATGTGGTCGGTATAGGGCGGCACAATTGCGGTTGCAAGTGCAATCAGGGCGAAGGCGGTGAGGACCCAACGGTTGCCGCGGTCCTCCTGCGTGCCTGAACTCAGGTTGCCTTGGCTAAATGGGGCAACGCATATCATCGCCGCTGTAATGACAGTGACTGCAATCAGTGCCCCATGACTGAAAAACGCCGTCCAGCCCCCAAATGCGATAATCGCCAGCGCGAATTGCACCGCTCCCGCAATGAGGCTTAACGCAAATGCCTTTCCCCGAGTTCCCATTGGGTTCTCCGTGCGCAGCAGGTGTGGTCTTCTTGCCGGAAGGCCACCGGCCTATTGTACCGGCCTGCGGTCTATAATCGAATCGGGTAATTGGGTCATGGGTGTAACACTTGCAGTAATAAAAGGCGTCCTGGCATTGCTTTGTTTATGGGCATTCAGAGGCAGTGACGGTACGTTGCACCGGGGCGAAGAATGATCCTGCCGGGAAGCATTCTCTGCGCGCCAGCCTGGTGCGTGCGTGCAAAACTTGGCATGCGCTGCGGGCACGCGGTTAAACCTGCGGCTGGCAATCTACGGTCATCGAATTGCCTCTACTGTATTCTTCGAAACAGCCATGAGGCCGTCAGCAGGGTGACGGTGGCGATGACGGCCATGGGAATAAGGTCGGGGAGAAGCTGGTGGACATTGGCACCCTGCAGAAATGCTTCCCGCGAGGCCTGCACGTCATAGCGCAGTGGATTAAGCAGGGTAAAATCCTGAATCGCTCGGGGCATGTTGGAAACCGGCGTGGCCATGCCGGATAACAGCGCGCTGGGCATGACCAGTACGAATGTCCCCAAAAGCGCCTGCTGCATCGTGGAAGATATTGACGATACGAGCAAGCCCATGCCGGCCGCGGCAATAATAAAAATGACAACGGTGAGGATGATCGCTTCCGCGGTTCCATAATACGGGACCTGGAACCAGTATCGCACAATAAGAATGATGACCGCGGATTGCCCGAGTCCCACGAGGATGGGCGGCGTGGCTTTGCCGGCCATGATCTCCAGCGGTGTAAACGGTGTTACCAGCAGTTGGTCAAACGTGCCTTGCTCGCGTTCCCGGGCGACGGTCATGGCCGTAAGGATCATAACCGCCAGCATGGTAATAAGTCCGATCATCGCGGGGACAAACTGCCAGCGGGAAAGCAGGTCCGGATTAAACCATGAGCGGATGTGCAGGACCGCGGGCGGGGGCGGTTGGCCGCTGAAATGCCTGGCCCGAAAAGCGGCGTTGAATTGACTGACCACCTCATTGAGGTACCCAATGGCCAAGGCCGCCGTATTGGAATTTCGACCATCGGCGATTACTTGAATCTGCGCCGGGTGTCCGGTTGAGAGATTGCGTTGAAAATGCTGTGGAATCTGGATGATCAGCAAGGTTTGGCGGGCATTGAGCAAGGGGCGGGCCTGCTGGATATTTCCAGCGGTTGCCACGCAGGTAAAAATACCTGACCCATTGAGTCCGCTGATGAAACGTGTCGATTCGCTGGAGTGGCTTTTGTCCACAAGCACATAAGGCACATTGTTGAGATCAAATGTGCCGGCGTAGCCGAAAACAATCATCTGCAGAATCGGCGGCCCCACCAGGACAAATCTGCTGCGCGGGTCCTTGAAAATGGCAACGAGTTCCTTTTGTATAAGGGCCAGAATGCGAAACAATATATTATTCATGTCATACCAGCCGTTTCGCGGTTAGCCGCCGGGTTAAACCGAGAAAAATAATTGCCATCAACATCAATACGGCGGTGTTGGGTAAAATCACACTCCAGATATCGCCCGCCAGGAACAGCGTTTGCAGCAGCGCCACAAAATAGCGCGCGGGGAGCAGATAGGTGATGGCCTGAATGGCCGGCGGCATGCTGCGAATATCAAAAACAAAGCCCGAAAGCATCATCGCGGGCAAGAATGTCAGCAGCAGTGCCGCCTGACTGGCGATAAACTGATTTTTCGTGCGTGTTGATATCAGCAGTCCCATGCCCAGCGCCACGAGCAGGTACAACGCCGAAACCAGAATTAAAACCGGCAGAGATCCGCGAATGGGGACTTGAAACAATTGCTTCGCCGCGGTTACCGCAACGGCCAGTCCGACCATGCCAAGGCAAAAATAGGGAATAATTTTGCTGATGACAATTTCGCCAGGTTGCACGGGGGTGGCAAACAGAGACTCAAAAGTGCCGCGTTCCCATTCCCGGGCCACCACCAGCGCTGTCATCAGGGCGCCGATCAACGTCATGATCAGCACCAGCAGTCCCGGTACCAGGAAATAGCGGCTGTTCATGCCGCGATTAAAC
>JAJZJL010000061.1 GCA_021810145.1 Planctomycetota bacterium
TATACATATCTTTGTATCACCTGCCAACTGCTGCGGCTGAGGCCAACAATTGCCGTGGTATTCCAATTGGCATCCTGCAGGAAATACAGCCGGCTGTTCGGCTGAATCACGCCGGCGGAATATGTATCCTGAAGCACAACGGCGTTGATATACGCCGCGGACCATACTGTTTGCGATGTCACGTTGCTGCTGGCTGTGCCATCGGTGCGGGTCTCAATAGCCTGCCACGACGAATCGTAATAAATATTGAGCGTGGTTCCCGCCGCGATGCCGTTTCCGCCTTGCGGATAGGTTTCTGTTACGCGGTAGCCCATTGCATTGTACGTGTATTGGGCGATGACCGTCCCGCTGGCATTCTTGACTTCCACCAACTGATTCCAGGCATTGTAGGTCAAGGTGTCTGCGCTGCCAGCAGGCTGGCCCGTTAAACTGCCGGAAATCATATTTCCGGCTGCATCATATGTCGGTGTTGTGCTGCCACTGATGGATGTAATCTGATTTTGCGCATTGGCGGTTTCGGTTTGGGTCGAACCCTGGCTCGTGAACGACGACCAATTGCCCTGGCTGTCGAGGTTCCACGATTGGTAGGCCGACCCGCCCTGTGTGGCGTTTGCCAGACGGTTAAGCTGATCGTAGGTAAAGGCTTGCGAATAGGCCGAATCAAGCGTGTTATTCTTAGCCGTCACGTTTCCATTTGCATCATAGCTGTACGTGTAACCATCCACCGTTACGCCACTGGAATTCACCCAGTTCTGGTTAACAACCCGGCCGAACTGGTCGAGGCCCACGTATTGGTCCCCACCGGCACCAATGCTGCCGCTGGGACCGAGGTACGTTAAGTTGATGCCCGTCTGCGGATGGTTGCGCTGCACGATGGTGCTTAAGCCCAGATAACTGTATTGTTCCAGCACCTGGCCGGCATCACCGGAATTGGCCCCATCCACGATGGCGTCCAGCCGGCCAATGGCATTATCCAGCGCGCTGTTCAGGTTGGTGCCTGAATAGTTATAGTCGATCGTGCGTCCATTGGGATAAACCATGCTGGTAATCCTTGAACCGTTGGCCGGGCTGGAGTAAGTATACTGCACAAACGGTGTGGAACCAATGGCCGCCGGAACGACCTTTACCCCGATGGCCGTCGGGGGATTAGTCCCGATGAGTCGGAACTGGAACACTTCGCATTTGCACGGCACACTTTGGCCTCTACATCGCTTCCAAACACATCCTACAGCAACTCAACATATCCTGAAAGAAAGTGAACGAGATCTGAACTCCAGATACTTGGTTCCTGTCCGGCACCGATTTCATGATCCCAAAAAAATATACCATCCTCGTTCGACGGCGGCGTTCTAATGCAGAATAGACTTCCCGATCCATCTTCTTTGATCGGAAGCATGTCCAATGGCAGCCCCAAATTAGGGTTTGATCGCCAACGTTTAGCATTGCGGACGAGATGCAGATGCGGGGGTACACCCGCCCCAAGACCGAAAAGCTCCTGCGGGCCGATAATCAGCCAGCCCACCCGAACCAACAATAGCCGGTAGTCCGCGGGTATTTTAATTTGCAGCTCAGATTCGGCGCGGATGATTTCGCCCTCGGTTGCCCCGGTACCGTGTTGAATGCCCGGCGCATTTACAAGCCCCTCTAAAAACATATCCATGTCCATACGTAACGGAACCTCCAAAGGCATGTGACCTCACGATTGTATCTGATCCAATTGGACTATTATCCTCGTTGTGCGTGTGTCCTTCCACCAAAGCGGCAGCATATTACGCCGCAGATTAGCCCGTCGCGGCGAATTCAGTGTGCGACTAACACAAAGATCAATTGTCACTGGAGTGCAGCTTGCCGAAGTTTGGACTCAGCGAGTGGTCCGAGTAGCTCATTGGCATCAGGTTGCCGGGATGACGATACGGGGACGCAGCCAGTATCACGTGTCCGTCTCCGCAGTCTTCGCCTGGAGCGGTCGGCTAAACCGGAAACAAACTATACATCGCCGACGGGCCGCGTCAATTGTGGCGGTTGAGGGCGGCTTCCGGCTACTCGGTGAGCCATCACTTCCTGGGGAGCTAAACTGGAATGTGTCTGGCTTTCCGCCCGCGAAGGCGGCGTTGTCGGCATCGTTGCGGAATAGAGCGAATCGCCCAGCGGAACGGTTCACCGTGTAGTAGCCGCAGCCACCGGGGGTATTCCCGGGTTTGTGCGCGATGTCTTCACGCCACCCAATCGGCTCCATTCTGCCAAAGCCGGGGCCGACGCCATTATACTCCACGGCGACGGGAAGGGCTTCGTACATCCCGATTTTATGGCGAAGTGGCAACAACTTTGCCGCCTTTCTCGATGGTCAAGGTGAACGACGGCGTCCCCGAACCATGAAACGCGGGCAGCACAATGTGCACCTTATGCCGTTTGCCATCCGGCGTGGTGAAGCCAAGGTCAATGACCTTGGGGGCGAGTCCTTCAGGATTCATTGTACCGCCACCATATTTTGGTGCTAATTCGTCATAGATCGTAAATGCTGTTCCCCTGTAGGCACAGGTTATGTGCAATAACTTCTCATTGCTATGATTCTCAATACTGCACGTCCAGTGCGGCGGCGGTTTGTATTTCAGCAATGACGGGCAGAACCAACTGGCTGTGAGTTTGGCCTGCTTTCCAATCAGCATATAAAGTTCCGGCGTCTTCGAGCCGTGAAACGTTTTCGCCGCAGCCGCCAACACACGCACGTTATGCCGCTTGCCATCCTGGGAGACAAAGCTGATTTCCATCGCTTTGGGCATTGGCCCAAGGGCGCTTAGTGATACATCCGCTTTCGGCCCGGCATTGCCCAATGAGTATGATTTGCCGTTGCCGGTCACCGTGATGTTGCTGAATTTTTCCTTGCCGGTATCCCCGATGGCGCAGAACCAGCGTTGCGGCGGCTGAAACTTCCGTCGCACGGTAAGTTGCCCATAGCGATTGATGGTAAAACAGATTCGCGGCCATGGCCTCATGATCAGCCGCGGCAGCGGCAGCGTTACCGGAACCTTGTGCACCCGCCCATGCCACGTGTAATCCACTTCCACATGGTGGGGAATATCGTCCGAGATTCGAAACCACCGGTCAGCGTGGACGTTGGTGAAGCCGACGCGGACGTACGCACCCCTTGCGTCTGGCTCAAGCAGTGTGCTTTTACCGCGAGCGGGGACTCCGGCGGGGCTGAGGCGCCAAACCCGACCTCCAGGTCCGGACGAGTAATTGAACCACTGAGTGATCGTCACAGCCGAGGCCCCCCCCGACGTTTCTTATCTTCAAATACAACTTTGGCCATAGACCAGGATCCTGCCACGTTGCGATGGCTTTGCAACGGGCAAGAACAACAAAATAGATGTGCGGCGACTCGGATCCATACCCGCCCGGTCGCGGCGGTATGGCCACGTAAAGGCGGTGGTGCCTTCTATCTTTCGACGTGAAGCTGATCGTCACGGCCCGAGGCATTTGGCCGATTACGCCCACTAAATCGCCACCACCTGCGCCCGATGGGAAGACATATGATCCTGGCCCCAACGGCCGCAACTTTCCAGCCCGGGCAACTTTCACATTCAAAAACGTTTCGGCACTCTGATTTTCGAGTGTATAATCCCACATCCTGAACGATGCCCATGCGCAGCCGCTGGCCATGATCAGAAGGCAACTGACGGAACACAATAACACAACTCGCACGACTTTCATGGCCGCAACTCGTAAATTGCCCATCGTTACCATTCACTATCGGCATGGAACTGCCAATAATCGATATAATACTTTGCGTCACCGGCAGAACAAGTATCCCAGAAACTGGGGAGCTGGGAGCTGTAATCCACAATTCCACCCGACGTATACGCCGGCAATTGGCCGGAGCGGGCGCATTGAACCGGCTGCCCGCACGGCCGGGTAACCGATAAATAAGCTTCCGTCGCGCTGATTGGCTGAATTGTCAGCTTGCCCGACACAACCAGCCCGTCCCTGTTTTGCGTTGCGATCGGCCGCGGGCGGCGTTACATCAGTGGCTCGCGGGGCACGGTTAGGGTGTCCAGATTGATCTTGCCGGTGTTGTTTTCATCGTGCCGGAGCATGATCGTGTTGTTGCCCGCCGCCAGGGGCAGATACATGGCGATATTCTGCCATGTGTCCCAGCTTGCCGTGGAAGCAATGGATAATTCGCCGGCCATTATTCCGTTGACATACACATTCATGGTTTTGATGGTATTAATGTCGGCATTGGCCACGCGAAATACCACGCGGTACCGCCCGGCCTTATGCCGGCGTAAATAATACGCCGCGCCGGTGCCCGGCAATTCAAAGCCTGCGATAAATCCGCCGGCCGCATAACCGGTATGGTTGGTCATGACAACCGGCCGCAAGCTTGGTGATGGGCCAAAGAGGTGCGTATCACTGTACATGGAATTGCCGGTTTTCAGCGGCACAGTCGGTGGTGTGGGTCCGAAGATGGAAGCATCGCTGGAAGTCAGAACTTCCACTTTCTTATGCACCTGCCGCATGCCGCGGAGATGGACCTCCACTTTTTCTCCCGCGGGAACTTTAATCAGTGTAAGATCCCCGATCACATCCACATCCGTATGCCAGCCACCGGGTGCCTGCGAAAGCGCGTAGCGGCTTTCCACGGGGTTAACGGCCTGCCCGTTGACGGTTACCGCATCTGCCGCATGGCCATGAACACGCAGGATAAAGTGCTTGACGGTGGAACGGTAGGCACCGGCGTTGGCTGAAAGCTCAATATCGGTGCCATTGGCATGGGCCACCGCGGAAATGATCTGCCGATGGAACTGCCCATGCTGATAATCGTAGGAATCGCCATCATCATCGTAAAATTCACCCTGGCTTCTTTGGGCGGCCGGGTAAATATCCAGATAGATCATCTCCGGTTTGGCGGTATGAATGGCTTTGACCGGATCGGCGGTGGGGATAATGGCTCCATCCTTGATAAACAGCGGCCAATCCATCCAGGAATCTTCATTGAGCGGGTAATGGATCCATTGGCCGCCGGTGAGTCGATCGCCGCGGAAATAATCAATCCAGTCGCCGGGCGGCAGATACATTTTCCGGGTGGCGGACGGATTCTTGCCGGAAGGCATTTCTTCCACCACCGGTGCCGCCATCATCCACGGGCCGAACATCCATTGATCGGTTATGGCCGCCACATGGCGATCCGCGGGATAATCAAAGGTTAAGGGCCGCACGATGCCCACGCCCGTGTGCGTACAGGCGGCGTGTTCCAGGGCGTAGACGTAGAAGAACCAACTGTAGCGCTGGCGAATAGCCTGTTTGACGGTTTCACAGGCCTGATCACCAAATACCCACGGCTGCCGGCGTTCACCGAGTGTGCAATGGGTGCGAAGGGTGGGGCATACCGCGGTGAACTGGAACCAGCGGGCATAACATTCCGGTGAGGGGTGGCCATTGAATCCGCCGGTATCCTGCGCCCAGCGCATCTGTCCGAGGTTGATGGTGTTAATCATGGCCAGTGTTTGCAGGCGCATAACCTCAAAGCCGGTATTGATATCACCCGACCAGGTGGCGTAGGCATAGCGTTGCGAGCCAAGATAGAAATTACGATTGATGGACCACACACGGTGTTCGGGGCGGTCCCGCCGCTGACCCTCATACAGGGACTGCTGCATGTGCATAAATTCAAAGTTGCCCATATTGCCGGAATCGGCTTCATCATTCCAGAAGCCCGCAATGCCATGCTGCATGCACTGATGCGACCACGTTGCATGCCAGTACCACTGCCGGCAGATGGGCTTGTAGAAATCAACATCCAGCGACATGAGATGGGAGAAATAATCGGCGAACGGCTTTTCACCCGGCAGATAAATATCCAGCTTTTTGGCGGCCAAACCCTGCGTGGTCATGGGTTCAATCCGGCCCTTGACCGTGCTGATGATAATCCGCGGCTTCATAATGCCGGTGATTTTACATTCCAGTTCGCGGGTCCAGTTGATCAGCGCATCGGGGTTATCGGGGGTATACAGCGCCTGGGAGTATTTCACGGGGTTCCAGCGGAATTCGCCATAATGACTGGCACCCCAGTCTTTCCAGTCAAAATCCAGCGTGAAGTTGTCGATGGGAATATCCAATGCGCGATATGTTTCCAGATATTCGCGCAGCAGTTCCTGATTGGTCCCCCATTGCGAATTGGTAAAGCCGTAAGCCCACTTGGGAAACAGCGGCATTTTGCCGCTGGCCATAGCCAGAGCCTGGAAAATGTCATAAGGAGAACCGACCAAAATAAATACCGTCAGGCTGTTGGGGCGGAAGTAATTGCGGCCATAATTATCCGCTTTGGGATTGCCATAATAAAAGCCGATGTTGTTGGATCCGATATGGAAGTAACCGCCATCGGAATCCACCAGAATGCCGTAACCATCGGTGGTCCAGGTGAACGGTGCCCCACCGCCACCTTCAACGGAGGCTTCTATTTTGTAGGTATCGTTGGGCACGCCGGCACCATCTTTAACAACCGGCAGAATATTTTTGGACCAGCAGGCGGAATTGCGAATGCCATAGAATGTTGCACCGCTGTTGCGATGGAAGGAAAAGCCCGTCTGTGCCTGATCCTGCGGATCGACATGCAAAGAATCCGAGGCCGTTTGCCGCAGGAGGATTTTGCCGTGGGAATCCATAAGTGTCAGGCGGCAGGGATTGCGGCTGATGTGCAATTCAAAGCCCGTGGTAACAAGGCGAATGGGATCGCCTTGGGTATGCAGTTTTGCCGCCGGATCACCGGGGAATACGGCCTTGGGGTCCATCACGGGCGTATGCGGATCATTTTTGCCGCCGGCCAGCAGGTCCAGGCGGAGAATATGCGGTGAAAGCGCCTGAACGCGCAGAACGTCATTGCCGATGGCAAGTTTAAGCCCGCCGGCATCTGCGTTGGCGCTGGAAACTGCACCAAGTGAACGGACGGTGGCGTTACGGGCCTGTGTTTTACCGGTAACTGCGGTGGAAAGCGCCGCCGCCGCCGAAATTTTGAGAAAATTACGCCGATCCTGCATGGATAGAACTCCAATTCATGTCATTATGTAGGCGGCAGAGCGCAGTTTTACCGATAAACGCGAATTTGTCAAATCGGTCCGAAAGATATTATGCCGCTCGGTTTTTGGGGCGGGTGAAAAACCATCATTTTTTGCGGGATTCTAAAACAGCACAGGGAGAAGTCCGGTTGCTCGCGGGTTGCATGGCCGCAAAGCGCCCGGAGAAATGACCGCGCCCCAAAATTCGCCGGGATTAGAGTTGGTTTGCATGATCGGAGAATTCCCGCTAAACTACCGGGCTTGTGTTTGGTGAAATAAACGAAGGTATGTTATGCCGACAATCAATCAATTGCTCCGTAATCCGCGCCGCAGCCTGAAGCGCATCAACAAGGTAAAAGACCTTGAGGCATCACCGCAGCGTCGCGGGGTGTGTCTGCTGGTAAAGACCATGACCCCCAAAAAGCCGAACTCGGCGTTGCGTAAAGTAGCGCGTGTGCGGCTTTCAAACGGCAAGGAAGTGACCGCATATATACCGGGCATTGATCATAACCTTCAGGAACACTCGATTGTGCTGGTGCGTGGCGGGCGTGTACGCGATCTGCCCGGCGTGCGGTATCACATTGTCCGCGGCGTGCTGGATGCCAGCGGCGTGGAAGCCCGGCGCCGCAGTCGTTCCAAGTATGGTGCCAAGAAACCGAAGTAATGGATGGAGTTGCGACGTTTATTGAGCCGCCGGCTCAAGCGTATGTGACAATTTGTTATCAACACCTTGAAGTATCCCGAATCCCGGTGATTCGATACGGAGAAAAGAAAGGAAGTCGCCATGGGCGCAAAATCGTTTACCGTCAGCAGTACTCAGCTTAAGCCCGATGCCATATACAATTCACTGTTGATTTCCAAATTTATCAACTGCCTGATGTATGACGGCAAAAAAGCCACGGCCAAGCGCGTGTTTTACGGGGCCATGGACATTATCGGTCAGCGCGTAAAAGATGCCAAACCCAATGAAGTGTTTGAAGCGGCGCTGAACAACATTAAACCCAATATCGAAACCCGCTCGCGCCGGGTTGGCGGACAAAACTATCAGGTTCCCATGTCAGTAAGCCGCAAGCGGCAGCAGAGTCTGGCGATTCGCTGGCTGCTGGAAGCGGTTCGCGCGAAGTCAGGCAAGCCGATGAGCGAGCGTCTGGCGGATGAAATTCTTGCGGCGAGCCGGCGTGAAGGCGCGGCGATGCAGACGCGCGAAAATGTTCACAAGATGGCGGAAGCCAACCGCGCATTTGCGCACTTTGCCTGGTAACGGCCCGGCGTTGCGATCATCGCGACATTATTGTTGCTGATTTATCCTGAATTTTATGTTGGGCCGACAATATGCGGCCCGGTATTGGTTATTGCGCGACATGCGGACCGAGCATGAGATTATATTTTGCGGATGATCTGGTAATATCATTGGCATTCGGACGTTAAGGCTTGTGCGCCGCGCAATTAGGGCAGGCGGATAAGAGAGTTTTAGGCCAATGCGAATGGGTTATCAAAGAATTCTTGCTCAGATGGGTGGCGTGTTGTTTTTATGCACGCTGCTGATGTCCGGCGGCTGTGCAACCTTGCGGGTGACGCAGCCACCGGAAACGGCCGATGAGCAGTTTTTATTAACCGGCGCGGCAACGCTGGCGATCAGCAAAATTTCGGTTGCGAATCTGCGCGACCGGATTGTTTATGTCAGCTTCCGCTTCATCAATGGCGGCACGCCCGGCCACAATTTTCTCGAAGCGGATGTGCGATCCCACCTGCTGAAGGGGGGCGTTCGATTAACCAACAACCGCCAGAAAGCCCAGATCGTCATGGAAGTGCGATGCGGGGCGCTGGGAATAAACCAGGAAAATTCTCTGATCGGTATTCCCGCGATTGCCTTCGGCAATTACAGCAGCGGCACAAGCTTCTCGCTTCCAGTGGTTTTGCCGCAAATTTCCATATTACAAAATACCACCCAGCAGGGTTATGCCAGCGTTGCGTATGTGGCTTATTGGCGAAATTCCGGAGAAATTGTCGCGAGTTCCGGACCATTTGTGGGCCGAACGTATCGCCACGACTGGTGGTTTCTGGGCTTTGGACCCGAAACATCGGGGGATATTCCGCCGGCCCTGCGGCAATGATTTATACATGACGCACCGCAGCGTGCGGATGATCCTGTAATAGACCGCTCTTTGAGAGCATAGACATGACGGAATCGTTAACCAGCAATCGAACCACGCCGCCGGCATCCGGGCGAAAATCGCATCCGGTACGGATGCTGTTCGCGGGGTTGTTGATCATGGCGGTGGTGCTGGGGGCGGCGGTGTGGATTGCCGCACCACGGATATTAAACAGTACCGCGGTTCAGGGCTATGTGCTGGATAAAATTCAATCCCGGCTTGGCCTGCGGATTGACGTTAAGACCATGCACATCGGTCTGGCCGGCACGACCACGCTTACGGACGTGCGCATCGGTCTGCCCCTGCGGCATTGGCCATTTGCGCGCATTCCAACATTGACCATTACCAACAATTCCATCCCCTGGCTGCTGCTGACGGGACAACTGGGAATTACCAATATTTCCGCAGCCGGTCCACGCGTGATTCTGCATCAGGGAGATGAAGGCCGATGGAATCTGCCGGCGGCATGGCAGGACATCCGCCTGGCGTGGCAGAACTGGAAACTTCGTCACCCCGGCGTTGATTTGGCCTCCGCAGGTTTGCCGCAGGTGGAGATTCATCACGGCACGCTGCTGGTGGAATTATCGCGTCAGTCGGAAATGGTGATTGATGATATTGGATTCCAGGGCATTCCCACCAGTACGCTGACCTGGCGGTTTTCCCTGAACGCGGCATCAACACAGGTTCCGCAGTCACATCTGCTGGCACAGGGGGTACTGGTCCCCGGGCAATCCTGGCTGCACAGCATTCACGTTCAGGCCATTGGCCTGGGGCCATGGTTGAAAAAAATGTGGCCCGGCTGGACTGGTGGGGCTTCCATAAGCGCCCAATTGCGCGGGCGGCTGTTGCACAATACGCTGTCGGAACGCTTGAATGGTGTTCGTATCAACATCGGTCAGTTTGGTCTGCATGGCAATGCCCAAGCCCAATATGCCGGAGATCATTGGCAGATCAACCCGGAGAATGTCGGTGTGCGGGTGGGCTATTTGAACGTGCCGATGAATATTTACCGGGGGCAAATCTGGGCGGATAGCCGGGGCATCCACGTGAAGGGCCTGCGGGCGGATCTGGCCGGCGGGGGCTTGCATCTATCGGGGGTGATGAATCCCGCGGAGGAATCCGCGACGATAACGGCGGCGTGGCATGGGATTTCCATGTTCGGCACAGAAATGCAAAGCGGCACGCTGAGCGGGTCACTGAGTTCCCCCTGGCCGGGAAGACGCATTATCGGCTTACATATAACCAGCAGCGGACAATGCGCCTATGGCACCTGGAATACCGCTGCAAGCCTTTCCGCACAGGGACGGTTTCACGGGAAGATGGATTGGGAGCTTGAATCGCCCGATATTTCATGGCAGCGTACGAGACTCATAACCCTGAAAGGATTAAATGCGCGCGGCGCATTTAATAACAACCAAATTACCATTTCCCATTGCACACTGGCGTCAGATCCTTATTTGAATCTGCGCGGATTGTACAACCTGACATTGGGACTCTGGCGGCTGCACCTGCGGGCCACGGCGGCGAGCGTTCCGCTGCTGAAACTGCCCGCTGATGTTCATGTGCATGTCAGCGCGTACGGCAATTCAGGCGGCATGCAACTTGACAATCTGCTGGTGAAAAGTCCGGTCTGGAGCCTGGCCGCGAGCGGCAATTGCATTTTTACGGGGAATTATCCCACGCACCTTATTTTAACGGTAACCGGAATTCCTCTGGTGAATCAGGGTGAAAAGAGTAATGCCGGATGGGCATTGGGAGGATTAATTTCCGGCAAACTCCTGGCCAACGGCGCGGTAATGCCGCTGGCGCTGCATTTGGACGGTCGGCTGGCGGGAACACATTTTACGGTGAATCATCATCTCCTGGCACTGCCGGAGGTACATGTAGTCGGTGAGTTGACCAGGAATAATATTGTGCTGGCCGCCGATCCCGCTGCGGTGCTGGGTGGGCAGATTGCGGTGCGCTTTGATGCCAGCACATCGGGCCGCCTCGCGGGGCTGAGTTTGCAGGCGCAACATATTTCGGCGGCGGCGGTGGGCGGGCTGCTGTTACCAACGCCGTCGGTTGGATTACACGGTTATATGGGACTGAACCTGAAAATCAGCGTGCCGGCGCGTAATCTGCAAATGGCGCAGGTTCAAGGAAGCATCTCGGCGGACAATCTTGTCATTCCATCTCCGAAATCGCTGACGACTCCGATACACATTCTCCGGGCAGCCGCCACTGTTGATTTCAGCCACGGCATTTTAACACTCTCGCCGATCAAGCTGACCGGTGTAGGCGGCGACGCATCCGCCAGCGCCAACTGGAATGAACTGAGTCCCGCCGATATCTACGTCAAATTGCATTTATCCGACTGGCCGGCCAACATTCCGGCGTTGCAGTTTGATACACAGGTGTCTGGAACGCTGGCGGGCAGATACAACTGGCGCAGCACAGCCATTCACGGCAGCGGCGACGTGAATGCAACTATTTTTCAACATTTAATGCCCATTGGACTGGCGGGCACGCATCTCATCGCGGCGGGACGAATCATTTCGCTGAGTCATACCTCCCTGGACCTGATGGGCAATACCCTGACTGGCCAGGGGATATGGAATATGGATCAGCCATTAAAAAGCTCCGCGGTATTTCAATGCAGCCTGCCAAACCCCAAACCTCTGCTGCTGGGATATTCCTGGGCGGATGGATTGAAAGGAACATTTGCCGGTAATATTGTATTAGGCCCAACCACCGGGCAACATCCTCTGGCCCCGCTGGAATTGCGGTTCGATCTGGATGCCAAAAACGCCATGCTCAGCGCAATAAAGCTTGGCTCACTGAATGTTCACGCGTTTATCAGTGATCACTCGATTTTACTGGATCGATCCAAGTTGACATTTGCGGGCGGCACCATGCGCCTGTGGGCGCGGGTATCGCGGCATCAGGCCGGACTGCTTTCGTCGGACACAAGTCTTACGTTCAACAACATCAGTCTCGATGAGCTTACGCGCACGGTCATTGCCAAAGCCCGGCCCACTCCCGGATTGCTTTCCGGACGCCTTACGGCCGTGGCGCTATCGAATAACTGGCACAATGCCATTGGTTCGGGCGACCTGAAAATTACGCAGTCCAATCTGGCGGGGTCAACGATTATGGCATCGATATATCGACTCATGAATGTTCGGCTTTCGGCCAGTCATCCAACCGGTGCCGGCGAGGCGCGATGGCGCATTGACGGGGGCAATGCCCAGATCACCTATTTGCATTATTTTGACCGCGGGGTGGAGATTCTCGGGGCGGGCGAACTGAAGGATATCTGGAAAATGCCGGACAGCACATTGAAAGGCTATGTCATCGGCACGGTGCGGCCGTTCAAGAATCTTCGCATCCCATTTATCCCGCAGGCCAAGGCCATTCTCAATGCGCTGGAATCCAGCGTCAGCTCGGTTGAGGTGGCGGGAACCTGGGCGCATCCAACGACAACCCCGGTTGTTTTCAAAAATCTTGGAACCGCGATTCAGGAAATATTTGTCAATGCGATTGTGGGCAGTCAATCCAGTACTAGCGGGCAATAATTCAATGGCATGCGAAGCGCACCGACGAAAGTTGCGATCGGACAGCCGCAACCAATGATTTCACCCGGGAAATGAAAAGCCAACGGCCGGTGTTCAGCCTGTTGTCCGTCCCGGCATTACATCAGAAAAACCGCCGCCGCCACGACGCTGCTCCACAGGCCGTTTTTATCGCCCTCGGCGGTCTGCACAATATTCCGGGTGCGGACGATATTACCGCTCATACGGTAAATTTCTTTGCGTTCGTCGTAGTTGTATTGCGGGTCAAATTCAATGCCCAGCGTGGTGGCCAGCATGGTGGCGGCCATATCCTCGACATAATCGCCGATTTTTTCTTCCGTCATGCCAAAGCCATGGTGTTCACTGATATAGCCGTATTGATCGCGTATGGGCAGCGCCACACCGATACCCGCGCACAGCAGACGGTTGGGTTCATCGCTGCTGGATTCACTGACCACGCCAAAGGCGACCTGTCCGGGGGCAAGTTCGCGGATGGCCTCGGTAACCGGAATGATCTTGCAGCGGGCGGGAAAGATACCGGACACTTGTACAAGATTATACTTCTCGATACCTGCATGTCTGAAAGCAAGCTCCAGTGATTGCGCTTTGTAGCGGTGGCGGCCGACACCTTTGGTGAAAAACACTCGGGTGGGAATCGGAGTTGTCCACGGGTGCGCCATCAGATAAACCTCCAAAAATCGAGGCCCATAGCATACCCGGCGGAGCGTTTGGATTCATCTATCCGCGTTCCGGCCGGAGGGCGGTTGAAAAAAGAAAATTAAAAAATTCTCGCTTTTTAGTTGCATACTGCGAAAAAAGGCTTATTTTATTGCTTAATCGTATTGCAGGAACGGATGATTATGCCGGCGGTGGAACTCCGGCCGTATCCTGCAAAACCCGTCCGCCATAATAAGGAGATCTATATGGCCAAGTCTCTCACCAAGTCTCAGACCGCCGCGAAGCTCGCGGAACTGGTCGCCAAGGAAACCGGATCCGAAATGAGCAAGAAGCAGGCCGTCGCAGCGTTGGACTGCCTGGCGCAACTTGCTTACAAGGAAGCCAAGAACAAGTTCACCATCCCCGGCTTGGGCAAACTGGTGCTGGTGAATACCAAGAAGCGCATGGGACGCAATCCGCAGACCGGGGAACCGATTGAAATTCCGGCCCGCCGCAAGGTCAAGTTCCGCGTGGCCAAAGCCGCCAAGGATGCGATCCTCGGCGGAAAATAAGCCAACTGTTTTAACTCCACCCAACCCGGCTCGCGGTTAATGCGCCTGGCATTGGAACCGGATGGTGGGTAACACGATTCAAAACAGAACTCCTGACCGCTTTTGCGGGCGGCGGGAGTTTTGTTTTTTTAGATCGCTTATAGCGCGGGGACGGGCCGACTGGTTTAACGGTCGCGCCGGCGGTACGACCACTTTCCCGCCCAAACACCCGCGGACACCCGAGATAAAAGTTCCAGGCCGTGTCGTTTTCGGCGGTAATTCCAACGAGATCAGCCACCTTTTGCCGCCGTGGAGCGGAGGTTCTCAAGCCGTAAGCACATGAACGGCTTGGATGGCATTGCGCCATCAGGCCGATCACAAATATTGCCAGCCGCTTGGCCACAGGATGGTATTTACAGGGTTGTTGGTGCAGCTCAAGCCGGGGGCACCTGAGTGATGATCCAATTGCGCAGCAACTCCCGTTGCGGCATGGACATATAACCATCAGCCAAGGTTACCGCAGGGGTTGTTGCGGTGGAATTCCGTGGCGATGCGGGTATTTTTGCCGTTGGTTTCCGGGCGGGCTTTCTTGTTGGCGAAGCCAAAGCGGCCGCAGGGGCGGCCTGGGCCAGGACCCGATCCGCCGAGGCGTGGGGCGAAATGGGTGTCGCAAGCGGCCATTCGAATACGACGCGGTAAAGCCGCTTTCCCGGCGGAACTTCCGGGTAATGCCGCCGAAGTTCCGCCAGCAGATCCTCAAGGGTTTCAAAGCCATCATTGCGGGCATCGGTGAGTGTAAGGGATTGATACCCGGCCAGCTCATCAACGCGCACGATTTTCATTTTGCCCAGGCCCGGTGTATAGCTGATCTGCCCGGCCCGCACGCAGGGGCGACTCCAATAACGAATCGTCTGCCGCTTTTTACCGGCCCGAACCAATTCGACAAGATGTTTCTTCAATAGGAGCATTAAACCTGCCGATCCATACGATCAACGCAACCATGTTTGTAATTGAATTCCCTTTTTGAGGCAAACATCCGAAAAGTCCCCGGGATTAAACATAATGAACCCTCGGATCCGATACGGCGAATCGTCCAGCACCAGACGCACGACCATATCGACTAAACTGATGGTGCGTCGACCGCCACTGGCCCACTGCATTGTTAAATCCAGGGCTTTGCCGCGGTATTTCCTGTCGTCAATTGTCTTAATCCGTTGTTGCTTGATAACGCCAAGGAAGGACTCAACCCATCCCGCCCTTTTCACAAAGCGCGTCCGCAGCAACTCGTAATGCAGCGGCCAGGGAAACAGGAACGTGCCCAGCGCGGGCTGCTCCATCATTTCGACGGCTTTGGAATGATGCTGATCCGTAACATCGTAAAGTGCGATCCAAAAGCCGGTGTCCGCCATGACTAAACGGTTGGTCTCAGCCCTCGTCAACAGCGGACTCCCCACTCATCGCGTAACCGGCCCAGGGTGCCGACTTCTTGCGCCCGCCAAAGATGAACTTGCCTTTGTATTTACTCTGATGATCCTGGAAAATGATATAGACGCGGTCACGATTGCGCAGCTTTACAGATCTCTTCAAATCCCGCTTTACGGCTTGCTCCACAACGCCGGCCTGTTGGTCCCACAGAAGCGACGCACAACTGTCGCCGCATTCCACAGCCCCCCGCCGGTCCAGCCACCTGTAGATGCCTTCGTAATCGCCGTCAACACCCAAATCGAATGAAATCCAAACCCGGTTCGCCATGGCAACGCTCCTTTTAACGGCGAATTCATTATATCAGTTTTGCCATCCGGGGGCGCAGTTGTTTTACGGACGCCGGACGTCATGGCCGCAGGTGGCTGACTAAAGTGCCTTTTGCCCGCCACTTCGGCTATAATTGCTGAATTATTGTTCGGAAATGGACGCATAAGGCAATGGCTGATACCGTGACAACTTCTCCCGCCCCGCCCGCCTGGGATCAGGGCAACTTGAAAAACCCCCATCAGACGGAGGACAAGGCCAGTCGCGTACAGCGCATGTTTTCGGCCATTGCGCCATCCTATGATCTGAACAATCATCTGCATTCGCTGTGGATGGACCACTACTGGCGCCGACAGGCGGTGCGGATTGCCGGGGTAAAACCCACGGACATTGTGGCCGATATTGCCTGCGGGACAGGAGATCTTTCCGCGGCGTTTCATCGTGCGGGACCGAAACGGGTCATTGGAATTGACTTTTGCCACGCCATGCTGCAGGGGGCCTGTGGAAAAAACAGCGGCTCCGGCGGTCAGGCCATTTCTTTTTATGAAGGCGATGCCCTGTGCCTGCCGTTGCGGAGCCAAAGCGTGGATATTGTTTCGATCGCCTTCGGCATCCGCAATGTTTCTGACTGGGGCCGGGCGGTCGATGAATTTTATCGGGTTCTGCGGCCCGGTGGCCGATTGATTATTCTCGAGTTTTCATTGCCGCGAAATGCGATATTGCGGGCCGGCTACAACTTTTATTTCCGTCGAATCCTTCCGCGTACCGCCACACTCATCAGCGGGGATAAAACCGGTGCCTATAAATATCTTCCGGAAAGCGTCAACACCTTTATTTCGCCCGAGCAACTGACCCAACGCATGGGCCAGGCCGGTTTTGCCGATGTAAAAGCAGCATCACTGACTGCGGGAATCTGTTTCTGCTACAGGGGAATTCGCCATGCGTAAGCTTGCGGAGCCGGAAAAAATCATGCGACGAACGGTGCGGTGCGACTGGTGGTGCCGACACTGCAAACAACAGTTCGGATCGGAAAATGTTTCGCTCTATTGCGTGAAGTTGCCCGATGTGATCAAACCGAGCTGGTTTTTTGCGTCCATGGCGCTGCTGGACCATCTGCGTGATTGCCAGAAGGAAGATTACACCGATCGGCTCACCTACCGCTATGGCCGGGATTTTCTGTCGCACGTGGAAATTTATAACTGGTTTAACGACCACGCAATGGTCCATAAAACGCTTCTGGATGAGGAAGAACTGGAGGATCAGTAAAAGCTTCCGCCGGCGGCATATCATTGAGCCGCGGATATGGAGGTAATTGATTTCGAGACACATTGATGCAAAAGAAAACATTTATTCTGGGTATTACCGGCGCTTCGGGTGCCATCTACGCCCGAAAAATTCTCCGCGGTCTTTCCGCCGCCGGCTGCCGGATCCATCTGGTTATTTCACCGGCGGGCCGAAGGCTTTTGCATGATGAACTTGGCGTGGAACATTTTGATCCGGATGACATTCTCGGCGAAGCCATGCCCCATGACATAATCCCTCTGCCGTATAACGATATTGGCGCATGCATCGCATCCGGCTCCTATAAAACCAGCGGCATGGTGGTGGCTCCATGTTCCAGCAACAAGCTGGCCGAGATTTCGCGCGGGCTTGGCGATAATCTTATCGGCCGGGCGGCGCAGGTTACACTCAAGGAGCGACGACCGCTGATATTGCTGCATCGTGAAATGCCCATCGGGCTCATTGAGCTTCGCAACATGTGCCAGCTTGCCGAAGCCGGTGCCATCATCTGCCCGGCCAGTCCGGGATTTTATAAAACACCCCAAAGTATTGATGACCTGGTCAATATGGTCGCCGGACGCGTTTTGGATTTACTGGACGTACCGCATAATTGGGATACACGATGGATGGGTGCCGGGGCGCGCGGAGATTCCGGCAATATTCTAAAATAACATGCAAGTGCAACGTTGTAACAGGTCATAAACAGTGATGAATAACGCCCTGAATCCGGATGTATTAACCCCCGCCCAAAAGCCCGGAATGCTCAAAAGCATTCGGACCTTTCTGGACATGATTAAATTTTCACACAGCATTTTCGCCATGCCCTTTGCGCTGATTGCAACATTTTTAGCCGCTCGGGCCATCCACCTGGTCTGGCCGGGATGGATTCGTCTGGGGTTGATTGTGCTGTGCATGGTTCTGGCGCGGACATTTGCCATGACCTTTAACCGTCTGGTGGATCGTGATTTTGACAGCCGCAATCCGCGCGCCATGCGCCGTCCCAGCGTAACCGGCGAGGTATCGGTTCATTTTATGATCATCACGCTGATTGTATGCGGACTGCTGTTCGCCGGCGCGACGCTGCTGTTTTATCTGCTTCTGAACAATGTATACCCCGTGATTCTGGCCGGGCCGGTGCTGCTGTGGATTGCACTGTACAGTTTCACCAAGCGCTTTACCTGGCTGTGTCATTTTTTTCTCGGAAGTTCGCTTTGCCTGGCGCCGATAAGCGCCTGGATCGCCATTGTCCCGCCGCATGGGCCGGCGCTGGGCGTGCAGGTTCTGCTGCTGGCCGGCGCGGTGCTTTTCTGGCTGCCCGGTTTTGATATTCTTTACGCCCTGCAGGATGTTGACATCGACCGGAAGGAGAAACTTTTTTCGCTGCCGGCCAGATTTGGCATTGCGGAAAGCCTGTGGATTTCCCGCGCGTGCCATCTCATGGTTATTCTTCTGCTTCTGGCCTTCGGCCTGGGCCTTGGCGGGGGTTTGCCGATGGGACTGATCTACTGGATCGGGTTTGCCGCGGTGGTACTTCTGCTGGTTATTGAGCAGTCGCTGGTCAGGGCAAATGATATCTCCAGAGTGAATCTGGCTTTTATGACCATGAACGGACTGGTGGGCTTGATTTTCGGATTAACCACGATTACAGCCATTCTGCTATACCATTAAAACAGCCGCGGATCACGGCAAACCGCCGGCCACGGCACCGTGACAGCAGCACCTTTTGTTTTTTCCGAGGTTCTTACCGTGACCTACCAGGATGATGACAGCTACGATGACGAGCAGTGGAAAATTAAAAACCACATCAACACCGCCAGTTGTCCCCATTGCGGAAAGACCATTTATGATGACTCACCGCGCTGTCCATTTTGCGGCCAATATATTACCAGCCGCCAGTTGCTCGGTGGGGGAAGAAGCACATTGACCTTCATCGGCATTGCACTGCTGTTTCTCGCACTGGCCATGTTTCTGATTTCGTGGCTGTTTTCACCGCCATGGTGAATGTTTACTGAAATTCCGATCCCGGGTGGTAGGTTTCAAATCGGGTATTGGAGGCGACAAAGGTCAGGCGGACGGTGTCGCAGGGGCCATTGCGCTGCTTGGCGATGATTAACTGCGCCTCATTGAGCTTGTCCGGATTGGCTTGTGCCCATTCCTGATCCCCCCGGTGCATGACCGCTTCACGGTGCAGCAGCATGACAACGTCCGCATCCTGTTCAATACTGCCGGACTCGCGCAGATCACTGGTTCGCGGCAGACGATTTTCACTTTCCGAGGCGCGGTTTAACTGCGACAGACAGACCACCGGACATTTTAATTCACGCGCCAGCGCCTTGACACCGCGACTGATTGAACTGATCTGCTGCTGACGGTTTTCCTCGCGTGGAGCTTCCATTAACTGCAGATAATCAATGACCACCAGTTCGATACCATGCTGACTTAACAACCGTCGCGCTTTGGTGCGCAGATCCAGAATGGACAGAGCCGGGGTATCATCGATATATATTTTCCCCTCCGAGAGTTCCCCCACCGCCATGCTCAGGCGATTGCGATCTTCACGCGACAGCATGTTGCGACGCAGATTCTGCGAATCCACACCGCTGCGCGAGCAGAGCATACGCTGGGCCAACTGCTGCTTGGACATTTCCAATGAGAAAACCGCCACCGGCTTTTTCAGATCCACGCCGACATGCTCGACGATATTCATGGCCAACGCCGTTTTTCCGACGCTGGGCCGGGCCGCCAGCACGATCATTTCTTCGCGTTGCAGACCACTGGTGAGATTATCCAGCTCCACATAGCCGGTTGGCACGCCGGTAATCGTGTTGCCGGTGTTGCGATCCAGCATTTCAAAGGTTTCATGCAGCACATCCGTCAGCGAAACGGGCTGCCCGGTAACTTTTAACTGTGCCACTTCAAAAATGGTGCGCTCGCTGCGGTCCAAAATAACCGCGGCCTCCTCGGAGTTGTCATAGCAGGATTCCAGCGTCTGCGAACAGGCGGAGATCAACCGTCGCAGCAGTGCTTTATCCCGGACAATCTGGGCATAGGCAATGGCGTTGGCCGCACTGGGCACACAGTTGACGAGTTGTTCAAGATAGTCGTAACCGCCGGCGGGTTCGTAAAGATTTTTCTGCTTGAGCTTGTGCGTCAGCGTCACACCATCAACGGCCGCACTGGCCTGAAACAGCTCGAGAATGGCTTCAAAGATAATCTGATTCTGCCGGCTGAAAAAAGCGTTGCCGGATTCAATGATGGCACAGACCCCGCCAATGACTTCCGGGTCCAGCAGCATGGACCCCAGCAGAGCCATTTCCGATGCAGAATCATGCGGCGGTGTACGATCTGTGACATTTTGGGCTGCCGGTGGCGGGTTGATATCGCGTGGGCGGGGTCGAGCTGTCGTTATGACTTCATCCATTATTCAAAATCCGTTTGCAACGCCGATGCGTAATCATCCAACCAATCGAGACCGCACTTCGATTGCGCGCATTACTGTAACGTCATTGAATCCATCTTGCACGGCCTGCAAATAAGAATGTGCCGACAGGTTTTCCACAGCATACGGTGCAAGGTGAGCATAACGCTGCGTTGCCCCGCTGAACCGCCTCTCGCCAAGTCTATTGCCCGGACCACCGGACGGCCACGGTGTTGTCGCCGGCTCCTCGCGGCCGGGCGATAATCGCAATTTGCGGGTATACTGCTCAAGTGATATGCGGATAATTGCTGGTACATTTAGAACGCGACGGCTTATCGGACCGGAATCCATGACGACCCGCCCCATTACCGATCGGGCCAAACAATCCCTTTTCGATGCTTTAACCTGTGCGGTGGCGATTCCCGATGCGGTCGTGCTTGACTGCTTTTCCGGCACGGGCAGCCTGGGACTGGAATGTCTTTCGCGTGGTGCGGCACGGGCCGTTTTTATCGAACGGGATCGGCAGGCGCTGGATGGCCTCCGCAACAATATAGGGGCCTTGCGCGTTGAACAAGTGTGTGATGTGCTTTCCGCGGATGCGTACCATACCGGGATGCTTCTGCCGGGAAAATTGCGCGGACAGCGATTGGGATTGGCTTTTATTGATCCGCCGTACGCCCACATGGAAACGCCGGAGGGCCGCAGCCGCGTGGACGAGCTGATCCGCATGGTGATCGAACTTATGGCTCCCGAAAGCCTGATTGTTCTGCGGCATCCAACGGAGGTGGCACTTGATGATATGGTTATTCGCCCGCGCGTGGTTCGTGTATTGAAATACGGAGCCATGACGATTACATGGTTATCCGCCGGTACAGTTCCGGCAGTCTGACGGATTGTGCATATGCCCAGCTATCAATACCGCTTCTTTAAGCCATCACAGGCGGCGCAATTGCGCCGCCTGGAACTCACGGTGCGTGGCGTGGTGGAAGGAGTGTATGCGGGCATGCACAAAAGCCCGCATAAGGGCTTCTCCATCGAATTTGCCGAACATCGGGAATATGTTCCCGGCGATGAAATTAAACATCTGGACTGGACCGTTCTGGCCAAAACCGATCGCTATTACATTAAACAATATGAGCAGGAAACCAATCTTCGGGCGACGATTTGTCTTGACGCATCGGCTTCCATGAATTTCGGCACCGCCGCGCCAACCGATCCGCAGGGCACCAATCCTCGCGGTGTCACCAAATTTGAATACGCCGCGGTGCTGGCGGCGTCGCTGGCTTATATGCTCTCCAATCAGCAGGATATGGTGGGATTAATCGCTTTTGATCAAACCATCCGCCTGGAAATTCCGCAGGGCAACGGCCCATCGCACCTTGATCAGATTTTTGTCAATCTGGAAAAACTCGCGCCCGGCCGGGAAACGGACATTTCCAGCACACTGCATTTACTGGCCAATAAAATTCCACGCCGCGGATTGGTCATCGTTATCAGCGATCTCTTTGATGATCCGGATAAAATCACCAGTGCCCTGCAACATCTGCGCCATGCCCGGCATCAACTCGTGCTCATGCAGGTGCTGGATCGCGGAGAAATGGAATTGGCTTATAACCGGCCCATTACATTTGAAGATATGGAAGACGGATCGCGACTGCAGATTGATCCCAAGCTTATCCGTGATGAGTATCGCCGGGAAGTCCAGGCGTTTCTTGATTTGATTAAAACGCGTTGCGGCCAGTCCCGCATTGATTACGTTACCGCCTTCACCGATGTGCCATGGGATGTGCAGATCCGTGAATTGCTCCGCCGCACGTCGCGGCGCTGATGGCTCGTTACAATGATGGAATGGTGTCCATGATGACCTTGCCGCTGGCGGCTCTCAATTTCTCCGATCCGGTCATGCTGCTGGGCCTTGCGGCGGCGGGCATTCCGGTGCTGCTGCATCTGCTGAACCGCGTGCGATCACCGCTTGTCCCATTTCCCACGCTGCGTTTTTTGCGCGTAACAGCCCAGAAAACATCACGCAAGCGCCAGGTGCAACAATTCCTGCTTCTGCTTTTGCGCATGGCCGTGTTCGCCATGATCGCCATGGCGGTTGCCGGGCCGCTGGTTCATGGCGGATCACCGTTTGCCGCGTATGGCATGCTGCTTCTGCTGCTCGGCGGAATCGCCGTTCTGGCCGTCATGACCGTGGTATTCAGCAATGCGCTGGATCAACGCAAGGCCGCCACAACATCCAATACCGATTCGCCCGCCGCAAAATCTTCCGCCGCCGCGCCGATGCCCAAATCGAGTCTGTTGTGGCCGGCACTGCTCATGCTTCTGGGGCTTGCCGCTACTGTCTCGGGAATATTTGGATTGGGAACCAACACTATTTTCCCAAATGTTGGAAATCATTTTAATGGTCAATCCACCGCATGTGCCATCATTCTGGATAATTCGCAATCCATGCTGATTCAGGATGGCACGCAGACGCGCCTGCAAACGGCCATCGAACAAACCCGGGATATTCTCGGACACAGCCTGACTCCCGCACGCATGGCCGTATTGCTGACCAATCCGGGCAACAGTCCGGTTCCGGATCATCTTGGAAGCGATCGTGTGGAACTCATTGCCCGACTCCACAAAATCCAAAGTGTCGGCCGGGCTTTGCCCATGCGGCAATTGATTTCCCAGGCGGTTAATCTGCTGAAAAACTCCGTTCGCCCCAACCGGATGCTGATTGTTATTTCAGATTTTGCCGGTCCGGCGGCATCCGATACCGGCATGTTTGCCGCACTGAAAAAGGTTCCGGACATTAAGCTGGTGCTCATGCCGCAGGCAATCGGCACGCCGGATGATGTTGCCATTGCTCACTGGGGTGTGGCCCATGGGGCGGCTGTGGTTGGTGCCACGGTACGATTTCGAGCAACGGTCATCAACAACGGTGCCACCGCTGTCGCACCGCGTTTCGGCATGAACGTTGACGGACACAAGGCCCCCGCAGCCCAGGCCCGCGCCACCCTGGGGCCGGGGGGAACGGATTCCAGCCGCGCAAATGTGACCCTGGCTTATCAGCTTACCGCACCGGGTCTTCACCGCTTTACACTCACGCAGTCCAATGCCAGCCACGCCATGGCCTGGGGTGATCACCGCAGCCTGGTTTTGAATGTAAAAAATAAGATCCACGCCCTGGTGATCGGCGATCAGCCGCAGCTTAATCATTCCTCCACCGCATTTTTTGTGGATGCCGCGCTGGCACCCTTTTCAACAGGCACAACTCCCGGTGCCAAGCCACCGCTGTGGAGCATTGAACCCACCTACCGTTCCTATACCCAACTGCCGGCAACGAATCTTCGCCCATACTCCGCGGTGTTTATGTGTGATGTGCCGCACCTGACCGCAGACGTGGCGAACAAACTGCACAGGTTTGTTGCCGGTGGCGGGCGATTATGCTGGCTGTTGGGACCGGCGGTTGATGCGCACAACTACAATGCAGTGGCCGCCGGATCGCTGCAATTGCTGCCGGGAGAAATTTCCGGGCCGGTTACCAGCCAAACCGGCGCGGCGGTAAATTGGGTGGATGTGAAAAGTCACATCTTTGCGGGATTATTCCAAACCCAGGAGCCTTTCCAGCGCATTGTCGTTGTCGGACGGTGGAGCCTGCCGGGAAACGCGCCGGTTATCGGCAAGGCACTTTCACGCCTGCAGGATGATTCGCTGCTGCTGGTGCAGCATTCTCTGGGGCATGGCAGGGTGTATACGTTTCTATCCGGCCCCGGCGGCGGCTGGAGCAATATTGCCGCCACCAATGCCTTTCTACCCATGATGGTGCGAATAGCCACGGGAAATGCCGCGGCAAGCGCGGGCATAACATCCTGGACACCGGGCCGGGCCGTGGAAATTCCGGTTCCAGGCAAGAATGCCGCCATATCAATAAATGTGACCGCACCGCAATCGCATACACCGGTGAATGTCCCCGCATCGCACTCGCTCGATGGCCGCCTGGTGTGGCGATTCAGCGGCGCACAACGCTCGGGCACATATACCTGGCAAAGCTTTAATGGCAAATATTCCGGCGAATTTGTCGTCAATGTGCCGGCGGGAGAGGCTGATTTGCACCCCACAAGCGCCACGGTGCTGGCCAAGGAAGCCCCCAAAAAGCAGACCATTTTTATAGCCGCCACAGCCGCCGATCTTGTCAAGGAACTCACCAAAACCAGTGAAGGCAATTCACTGATGCCGGGGGTGCTGGCGCTGGTGGTGATATTGGCGATTATTGAAGCCCTGCTTGCCAACCGCTACAAACCAGTCGCACAAAGCCCGGATCAGCCATACCAGCAAAACCCGAGCGCCGCCCGCAGCGCGGCGTAGGTCCGGCGCGGGAGGTAAACGCGTGCCGATCATACTTATCGGGAAACCAATCCATGCCGCAGGCAATCGCAAGCGAAAAGGTCCCGCTTCCGCGTCGATAGCGCAGGGAATATATGCCCGTTATCCCGCAATGGCTGAGCTTGAACTGAAACGGGAAAGCTCGTGCCATCCTCGCACGGGAAAAGTTGATGAATCATGACGGCCTGAATAAGTGGCATGAAGCTGTTGAAACGCCACTGTTTCCCGCCATGAACTCAAAGTCAGTTGATATTTTTGCGAGGCCGCAGGGCAAGCACAAGCATCGCGATGCTTGCCCCAAACAGCCAAATCACGCCTGGTTCCGGAACCGCCGAAACCCCGCCGGATTGAAAATCCAGAACCGTACCATCAGCGCTGGTGCCAGTGGTGTTTGGCCCCATGACACCAACGCCATAATTCAACGGGGAAGTGGAGCTTGCTCCATTGCTCCAGAAATCCACAACATCGTTATTGCTGAGTTTGAACAACACCCCGTACACATCAAGAAAACCACCCGATGCCGGGTAATTTGCGCATGTGATCGGAGATCCATTCGGGTAGTACAGGTTATCGTACGAAATGGACGCATCGTGTGGCGGTGGATTTGTCACCGTATAGTAGCTCAGTACCGCCGGTGCCGGCGCACCGACGCTTGAACCGGCGCTGTTAATCGGCACCAATCCGGTAATTGTCGCATTGGAAATGTTGGTGCCGGTATTTGAATCGGAAAAGGTCCCAGTGATATTGGTGATTGTATACGCTCCGGTGGGATCGCCCACGACGGTATCCGGGGTCACGGTCAGCGTACCCGATCCGCTTGTGCCCGCTCCGCTGAAACTGAAATTCACCACATCCGCCCGCGCCGATGGCCCGAACGCCAGTGCGGAAACCATGACCCCAGCCCCTAACCCGATAAATTTTAGTGTTTTGACCATATTGCTTCTCCAGAAAACAGCTATTTGAACTTGCGGTGCTTACAATCACCGCATTTTATTGCCTCTATTACCAACACCAACCCTGAGCTTGCACAGGCTTTTAACCAGTTGGACGAAACCCCAACGAATATCTCCCGCGCCCGCAAAGCATACTCTCTTGCATTAAAGATGCAAATACAAATTGCAAATTACAGAGCCGGTTGCGATGTTAATGGCGTTACGAGCTGAAGCATATAAGCGATGGATGCGGAAAACAGCGTTACCCCACATTCCGCGGGGGGTATGGGCCATGGCGTTGAAACAAGGCCCTCTGTGAAAA
>JAJZJL010000181.1 GCA_021810145.1 Planctomycetota bacterium
GGTGGCCGTATTTTGCGGTTGCTCATCCCGGACTTAGGTTAAAATGGCATGTTATGCTATCGTATCGGTGTGCCTTCACTGGATAACTATGCAAGAAGCAAAGGAACCATCTGAATCACAGCCTTCAACCGAGGTCAATACCCCGGCGGATGATGCCGGTAATGCGCTCCCGGCTCCATCGGCGAACCGGGGAATGGTTTCACGGCTCTTCGCGCTCGGATTGCTGCTGATGATTCGGGTTTATCAGGTCACGCTGTCTCCTCTTTTAGGCGGGCACTGCCGCTATGAGCCGACATGCAGCGCTTATGCGATTGAAGCGGTCAAGGAGCATGGCCCGTGGCACGGTGGCTGGTTGGCGCTCAAGCGGTTGCTGCGCTGTCATCCGTTTGTAAAAGGTGGATACGATCCGGTGCCTCCCAGACGACAGTGCAAATAATTCCGGCTGAAACAGTGGTTGGAGAATCAAGCGGCTTACCCCGTATTCTTGATCACCATAGATGCGCAATAATCGCCTGCGGGTTATCGCTGATGTTGCGCGTCGGCGGGCTGCCAGATTCAATTTTCCGTGACAACGGTTATGCCGGTGTCAATCATCGCCGTTTCTTTTGACTATAGAGCATATAAACCGCCATGGTATCAATCAGGGCACCAATGGGCAGGGCAACAATCATTTTCCATGCCAGAGAAATTGCCGCGTGATAGCGGCTTCCGTAATGGTTATGCGGAATCAAAACATTCGGTATTCCGGCCAAAGAAGCCACGGCCCAGAACCCAATCAGCACCAGGAAGCTTCCCGTCACCAGCATCAGCGGTATGGCCCAACGATGCCAATCGTTGGCGTTTTGAGCGTTGGGCCGCCGTGGTTTTCGTTCGGGCGATGTACTGGATTGAGCGTCGCCGGGGACATCCACGATTTTTGCCTCCGGGATTTCCGCGGTTATATCTTTGCGGGGCTGCGGCCGCGGAATGGGTTGCGGACGCGGCGGCGGTATGTTTCCCCGCGAAGCTTTCATATCCGCTTCCAGCACCGACCCCAGGGGGGAGAAAATATCCGGTTGATTATTCCCCTGCGCCAGCATCGCGACAAAGCCCGTTGCGCTGCGCGGGTCTTCGATCGCAGGTTTTAATGGCGGCTCGGCATTTTCAAGGTTTTTCAAGGCCTCAAGCGTGTCCTGCCGCACCGACGTTTTTTTCTGTTTCTTGTCCATCATGCCTTCCCTTCCGGCTGTGGCGGGCGGCTCAGCAGACGCCAGCCCGGTTTAATGCCGTAGCCGTTAACTAATGATCGCATATCCATAGGGCGTTTGCCAATGGGCTGAAGCGATAAAATCTCAATTGCGCCGCTGCCACAGGCGATATGAAATTCCGGCAAAACTTCTCCGGGATCCGCGCCATGATCAGCGGTCGAAGCTTCCCGGCATTTAAGCAACGATACCTTGGCGCGAATTTCGCCATCGGGCGTCAGCAACTCGGCGTGGCAGCCGGGCCATGGGGAAAGGCCGCGAATCCGGCAGGATACCTGCCGGGCGCGCTGCGCAAAATCCACATGGGCCATGTCTTTCGATAATTTTGGGGCTTGTGAAATTCGCGTGGCATCCTGTATCACCGCGCGTACCGTTTCGTCTGCCAATTGCTCAATAACCTGCCGCATCAGTGGTGCTCCAAGCTCCGCCAGACGATCATGCAGTTCCCCGGCGGTTTCCGAGTCTCCGATGGGAGTCGGGATTTGCCCAAGTATTTCGCCTCCATCCATCACGTTTGTTACGCGAATCACCGACACACCGGTGGTATGATCACCGGAAAGGATCGCCCGTTGAATCGGTGCGGCTCCACGGAATGCCGGCAGCAGGGACGCATGCAGATTAATGCCGCCATGCGGAGCTAATCGCAGAACATGATCGGCAATCTTCTGGCCAAACGCGATCACCACCAACAATTCCGGGGCCACGGCCTGCAGTCCCGCGATAATTTCCGGTACGTTGAGGTTGGCGGTTTTTAACACCGGCAGACCAATCTCGGCGGCGTAAGCAGCAACCGGTGTGGCCGTGCTGTGGCGTCCGCGTCCGGCGGGCTTATCGGGTTGCGTGATGACCATAGCCACCTGGTGACCGGATTGAATCAGCGTTTTGAGCGTGGGCAAACCAAACGCGCCGGAGCCAAGAAAAAGTATTTTCATCGCATCAACATAACGCAGCCGCTAAATCGCGCCTACCGGTTGATTGAATTTTTCGCGCAGTGAAGGCATAACTTCCCGCACTTCCGCGGCAATGCGCGTGTTTGGGAACTGGTCGGTAATCTGCTCACCAATGCGGATCGCTTCCCCCCAGTTCTTGTCGTTGCATTGCAATGCGAATTGCACGCCAAGCTGCTGCAACTGCTTTTTAAATACATCGCGGGCAATTTCCTTGAAGCCTTCACCTTCGCCCGGCGTGAGATATTGATCCAACTGCTTGAGCAGTTCCACGCTGCGATCCACATCCTCCTTGGTTACCGCGTCCTTCCATTCTTTCAATAAGGCGCGTTTATGATTTTCCTTGGCGGCCTGAATGCGCTCCGACAAACGCTGCACATCCGCATGACCCGTGAATGTGCGCGTGAGCTGCTCCATTTCCCGTACCGCCGCGGGCCAGTCGTATTTCTTGAGCAACTGGTCAAAATGCTCCAGAGCCTCGTGAACTTCGCGTTCAATAAATCCTTTCCGGGCGGTTTCAACCATTTCCCGGAACTGTGCCGCTTCCTGGCGATTGCCAAATCGCCGTTCCATTTCCGCCGCCAGCCAATAGGCTCCGTCGTAATCGTTTTTATCAATATCCTCACGGATGGCATGGCGCAACGCTTCGCGATCTTTGTGCCGATATGCGATCTGCTTGGCGGAATCCGAAAGTGCCGCGCTGTCACGAATAGCCTCCAGAAGTTGCCGGTGTGTTTCCAGAGCCCCGCGCAATTGCTCATATTGCCAATGGTCATCCTTCATGGATTGAATTTTCAGGCTCATGGTCATATAGATCATCGCCACCATGGTTAGAATCAAAACGCCCACGCCCAGCAGGGCAATGCCCGGCGTCATGGCCAACATGGCCTGCGAAGTAGTGGCGTTTGGCTGAATGCCGTGCGAAGCGGCGGCCAGCATTACCACACCCCCGATGAAACTGGCCCCACCGAGGACTGTGGCAACAAGGCTCACCCACCGAGATCGTCTAATCAGGTGTTCCGTGCTCATAATATCGATCTCCTAAAAAAACTGGCTTGCAGCATGGCAAGTATGTCTTCGCAGGACAGCCGAAGGGCGGCTGCGGTGAGAATCGGTCGTTCTGATCCGATTGGCCCGCAGCCGAGCACACTTGCGCGTTTATCGCCGGCAAAATGTACCGTCAACATCAGGTATTATAGGCTGGCAAATGCCACAGGCACCAGTGCCAGCAACCACAATCCATCGCCCTTGCGATGGTGGCGGTACGTTCACCGCGCTTTATATCGGCGTTTGATTGCATTTTCGACAATAAACTGTAATCTTATAACAATCATGAAATTTGTGATATTTCTCAAGTTTCACTGAATTATGGGCCGATACACAGTAAGTTGACTGGGTTTTGTGTAATGACGAGTTCAAACTCAAAAACTTCTTCCCGAAAGGCCCACACAGCGGTGAATCATCGCCGTGTATTTACTGTCCTGTCTTCCCTGGTGGCGACCTTGGCGTTAACGGCGGGCATCCTCCTGTTGCTGGAGGGGCAGCCCATCACCAGCGCCGGTCCCTACATGATGAATCTGTCCAACAACACACAAAATTGGAATTCCGTTATCCGTGCGTCCGCCCCATTGCGAAAAGGTCGCTGGAACTATATCATCGTCTATCAGTCCGGGAGTCTGTCCGGTAATTCAACCGAACTCTCGGAGGGCAAAGATATAGGAGGAATGATTGCACCCCGAAACGCGGGTTACATGACGCAAGGGGCTGATTTTCATTTTGTGGTGGATAACTCCCGAAATGGACTTGGTAACCCCGATGGATACGTCCAACGAGGCTTGGCATGGCAGGATCAATTATCTACAACGCCTTATTTTTCCTGGCCTTATTTAAAACCCCATCATTATTCTGTTTATGCCAATGCCGTGGGTGTATGTATCATCGGTGATATCAACCGTAAGGATTATTCCGCCAGCCAGATTCGTTCCACGGTTTCACTTGTTCAAGCCTTGGAGCGAAAGTTGAATATTCCAAATTCCTGCGTCAAACTGCAATGGGAGATTCGTGGTCAAGCCACCGCGCGCCAGCGCGCGTTTGGTCGCGAGTTTCATCGTCTGTTGCGGCGATGACTCCTTTTGTAATACCGCTCATTTCTGTTCAGGCTGGCAATACATGGACAAAGCGAATAATATATTAATCGCTTAGCGGGGAGCAGCGGCTACAATTGTTGCTGCGGCCAACAGGCGGATGCGGGTTGTCCAGCCAATACGAAGGAACTCTGTGATAAGGCTCAATTTGGGTGATGGAAGTACTGCCCGAAATTCCTGATTTTGAAGTCCTGACCTGTTTGGGGTACGGGGCCAGAAGCACAATATATGCGGTTTGTGAAATCCGCACGCGGCAGGTCTATGCGCTTAAGCGGGTCCTGCGCCGCAGCCCGGAAGATGATCGATTTCTGGAACAGGCCGAGCAGGAATATGCGATCAGCAGTCATTTTACGCATCCGGTTTTGCGAAAAAGTCACCGCCTGATTCGCCGCCGGAAATTCCTCTCCACCACCGAATTGCATCTGTTGATGGATCTTTTTGATGGCGTATCCCTGGATACCGAACGCCCCGCAAGCCTGAAGTCCCTGCTTGAAATTTCCTGCCGTGTGGCCGAGGGGCTTTCGGCCATGCACAAAATGGGTTACGTTCATGC
>JAJZJL010000182.1 GCA_021810145.1 Planctomycetota bacterium
CGTTCAGCCGGGGGCAAAAGCCTGCACCCTAAGCGCATGCGGAACCCAGCAAGCTGCTGCCTCGACCCGCAGGGCTTCTTGCCAGGACTCTTTCTGCGCGCTGGTGAGTCCACCCAGATAGGCCACCTGCCGCCGTATCCATCGCCCCTCGGCAACACACCGCTTCTCAATCACACGTTTACAAGCGTTCTATTTAACATTCTCCTTGCGGTCACTGGCACAGATGAACCTAGGTATTAATATCGCCGATCCGGTCGCAAAAAGACAGTGAACTTTCACCAAGCAGGTCCGCACCAGAACGGTTTCGAAAAAAACACCATTTTCTGATGGTGCCAGGGCACTTTCCTTATTTTTTTTTCGATCAAAAACACTCGCAAAGTGCGAAGGTTGGGTTAGAACCAATATGGTTTACTTAAGGATACAAACATCAAGCGGGAAGGGCGTTGTGGGTTGTGGCGGTGATAAGTGTTCAGGCCTCTTTTTCTTGTAGTTGGACGTTTTGATTTTGACAACGCGTGGATTGATGCGTCCATCTCGGGGCGGCAAGGTTCCGCCCCCGATCTGTGCCAACAGAGCGTGATAAAGCTTTGACAGTTGGTTCCTGCGTGCACAGCGCAGCAGTGCAATGGCATCGCGTATGACGCGTGTCGCATGGATAAAACTCAATGTTCGCGGGTCGAGGTTCACTCGCAGCGCGGCTTGGTGCATCAGGGCGCGGATGGCATTGTGGGCCAGGTAAATGCCGTAAATTTCCTGTACGATGTTGGCCGGCTTGCCGCTGCGCAACTCCACCGGCCGGTTGAGTTGGTGGGTGGTGATTTCATCGTTATCGATCTCGATTTTCCAGCGTTGATGGTAGAGCACCACGAGTTCCTGGGCGGGATAATCTTGAGCCTCTAGAAGCGTGGTAATCAGGCGGTGGCGTTGTCCGTGGCCGGGGCGGTTGGGGTCGCGGAAGGTATAGGATATCACCCGCACGAGTACGGCATGTTCCCGTCGCCGGCGGGCTTTCCAGGAAGGGTAAACTCGTGCGAGAAAAGACCCGGCGGCCAGCCCGGCAGACACTACCGGGCACACGGTTTCCAAGCCATCCTTTTCCATTGCCTGATGCATCTGCCTGATGCATCGAATGTGCCGATTTTTGGATTAAGAAAATTCGGGATGAATCGTCAACGGCAATCGGTTAGAATAGTGTAATGAAAAGTGATCAGCCCATTCGCGTGGACAGGTCGGTGGTGACGATCAGCACATTGCGGCAGGCGGACGTGGATGATCGCGCCTACTGGCGTTCCAAAACACCGATCGAACGTTTGGAAGCCTTGGAACTTATGCGACAGGTGGCCTATCAATACGATCCCTTTACCACCCGACTTCAAAGAATTCTTACAGGCCCTGAACCACTCGAAAGTTGAGTATCTGCTGGTTGGGGGTTATGCCGTGGCCTACCATGGCTATCCCCGCACCACGGCGGCTGAAAACGCAAACCCGACGCGACCAAGCCGAACCGTTTTTTTCCTTCGAATCTTTAATCCACCTCACAGATTTTCAAAACCTCGCCACCGCAGTGACTGATTGCTTTGATGATGATTTTTCCCGCGGGTGGTTTATCGCGGGGCCGGCTGCGTGCGGGGGCGGAGATTGTTGATTTTCTTTCGGGCATATTATTTTCCTTACGCACGTCGTTTCGGCCCGGCCAGGGTATTTTCAAAGAGGCGAGGGAATATCGCATTATTGGATTGCCACCCAGGCCGCCGGCTTGATCCAGTCGAGAGAAGAACAAGGGAAGGCAACTGCCAAACGCCGCGGGGCGATCTTGATATTCCCGCGCGGGCCACAATCGTTTCAACCAACCGCCAACGCGATTCGTTGTCGCCGTCCCGGTCGCGTAACCAGCGTGCGGACGTGCATGGTTGCTTCCGATATTCCATTCGAGCCACTGTCGTTGAAGCCCGGTCGTTCGAGCAGCTTCCGCCGCATCCCGCGGCTGTCTCCATAACTGGCTATGCGGCAAGGTGCTTAACGACCTCGGCGCGCAGGCTCCATCGGACGGGGATAATTTCATAACGACGCATAGCCTCAAGTACCGACTCCGCTACGGCGGTATCCTGATCATTTATGATCGCATATACCTCGGATTTGCTGGGCCGAGACTCTTTAGTGTCTTCCCATTTAAAGGCCAGCGATTCGGCCTTGGAACGCGAGGGAGCGTTGATCGTTTCAACAAATCGTTCAGACCGCGACCTTGATTTAGGGATGACGAAATCAAAATGGTGGTCAAATCCACTTTTGCCGGTGAATTTTGCCCCGGAAACATAGCGGATGTCTGAAGAATCCATCCAGGCAACTACATCCTCAAAAAATAGGCTTGTTACCATGGGCACAGCAAGGCAGAATAAATCATTAACCGCCAGCATGGCCTGCAGGAGGTCATGTTTGCGCATGGGGAACTCATGTCGGGATGCTCGGGCTACTAATTGGTTGCCCTGCTGCTGAATACCGAATCCGGCGAGCGTTTGCTTGAGCAACTGCTGACGCTTTGGACTATCAAGGCTGCAGCCGGATTGTGCCAGATTATCAATGGTATATCCATCATCCGACAGGATTATCTTCCCATCTTTTTCATGCATGTATATCTGGATATAATCGTTATGCCGATCAAGATAAGGAGTGGTAATCTCCACCCAATCATCATTCACAGCGCGCAGGGTCGTTTTCTCGCGAAGCCACGCCACATATCGGTCGATCAGGTTTTCTGCCTCTACGGTCATGTATAAAGTCCTCTGTCAATCCGTGGCCGCCTGACCAACGCGCAATACTCCATGAAGTCCAAAAGCAACTGCCATGTGTCCGCTATATTAACAAATCTATCAGTTGGAAGCTGAACTGCCCATTTATCGGCAAAACCCTCCCGTTAAATGTGCAGATGGGGGCACGGTAGCTCAGATCCATCCGGGTTACGGTGGGGCGCACCGCCGAAGTCGAGGCGCAATAGAACCACGACATTCCGGGCGCGGTTTTGGTACCGGCCTTTGGTTAACACTGTTCCGGATCGCCAGATATCTAAATAAAAGTTTTCACGGCGGTCTTCCGAAACCAACGGAATTGACAAGTTGCCATCCATGGGAAACCTGTACTGCTCGTCAGAGACCGGGACCTTTCTCATTGCGATCAGCTCGTCTGCTTCTGATTGTGAAAGATCAGTTTCGGTCATTCTTTCGCCTCATCATGACATCCTCTATTTTACTACCAGATTTGGCTGGTGCCAGTTGTGGCATCGATGGCTGTCAGATTGGCCATCCCGCTTTTCACAACCCAGGGATCCTCCACTTCCATCATTTCCCAGCGGCCTCATTTGGTCGAGGTTCCTATCGTCAATATCACCGGCAATTCCGATTTCATCGAATTCGAAACGGTGCCGAGCGTCGAACGGCGAGTTGATGGCCGGGTCTCCTACAATTACATCCGGCATGTGGGTTCCCCCATGGCCCAGCCGTGATTAACATTTGCCCCTTGCGACCTGGCGTAGATTAACCGGAGCCGCCTTCCGCCGCCAGCGGCGGACACGTGCTGGCCGCAGGAGCCTGACACAATTCCCCGCGTTGCGCAATATATCTCCCATCGCTCAATAGACTTAAAAAGAGACGCGCTTACTTCGCATGCGTCGGCGGTTTTGTCTGCAGCGCGTGGACGATCCGGCGGTCCGGAATGAACCACATGATCGCCACAAGCACGTACAGGGAATCAGCCAGCCAGGTGTTGAGGAATGCCAGAGCAATGGCCATGGCGTAGCAGACCATCGATAGCTTTCCCTTGCGGTCGCGACCAACCGCAGCAGCCAGAAACGATTCACTGCCCTGCATGCTTATAATGGCTGATTGCAGAATAAAATACGCGACCGCACTCATCAGCAGAATAAAACCGTACATGGCCGTCGGAACGGCCGCATACGCGTTGGTTCCCACCCATCGGGTGACAAACGGCACCAGCGAAAGCCAGAAAAGCAGATGCAGATTCGCCCACATGATCCCGCCGTTTATTTCGCTGGTAGCGTGCATCAGGTGATGGTGATTATTCCAATATATACCAATGTAAATAAAACTCAGCACATAGCTCAACAACACCGGCAGCATTGGCACCAGAGCGGCAATGTCCGTCCCCCGCGGAACCTTCAGCTCCAGCACCATAATGGTGATAATAATGGCCAGCACGCCGTCACTGAATGCTTCAAGGCGACTTGTTCGCATAAACTGCCACACCTCAAAACAATCCCAACGCGCTGTCAATGAACCGCTTTGCCCGCAAGATTACCACCCGGCGGCACATTTCGTCAACGGCTCCTGACACATGTATCAGATCGCGGGCCTGTGCCCGCTTCTGCACCATCCATGCGATCAGTTGCGAACACAATCAGGCGATGAGCAATAAGTAGTGAATAAAAGGGATTGGACCGCAGATAGCGCGGATGCAGTGCATTGAGCACCGAGCATTTGGCATTTAGAACTTGGAACATGAATCTTCACTTGCCGGACCCGCCTGCCGCTTCAGCGCACAGGAGACCGCAGAACCTTAGTCACTAATTACTGGTCCATAGTCATTGCTTCCCGGCGCGCCGGGACTCGTTGACGCCCCCCCGTATCCGCGTCGTCCGCTTGGAGAGTTTACCCCGTGCGCGCCGGGGCGGTCCATCCCATCCTGCCAGGAAGCTAATCCAACTCACCATCGCAGATCCCGTCCGCGCCGCGATTCATTGTGGCACCCTCGGCTTCCTCCTTGTGAACAAAAAAACGCTTTTCACCACAACGACACAAAGACACGAAGAGTATTTAATTACCTAACCACTTCTTTGCGTTCTTTTGCTTCTTTTGC
>JAJZJL010000062.1 GCA_021810145.1 Planctomycetota bacterium
AGCTAAAGGCCATTATTTAGAAAGACTTGCCGGGGCGCCACAGTGTGTATTTATCTTATGCGTCCGTGGATGCGGCTGGGTGCGCATTGGCGGCAAGAAATATGATGTAACGCCCGGCAATCTCATTGTGATACTTCCAGGGCGGCCGCACAGCTACGGGGCAGATCCCCATCATCCATGGACAATCTACTGGTGTCACGCCGCAGGACCGGCGGCCAGCTATTTCACCAACCTGCTCAGTCAGCGCGACGCCTTGCCGCTGCTGCATATTACGGGTTATCTGAAACTCATTCCGCTGTTCGAACAAATCATTGATGAACTCGTGATGGGATATTCGCTAAGCCATCTGATAGTCTCTTCCGCTGTGCTGGCGCATCTTCTGGCGCTAATTGCAACAACCGGACAGTCGGCTGACACGGCTGACGCAAGTTCGGCCCGTATTCAGGATACGATTGATTACATGAAGGCCCGCTGGCAGAAAACAATCTCTGTGCCTGATGTGGCTCGGGCGTGCAACCTGTCGACGTCCCATTTCAGTTCACTTTTCAAAAAGACCACCGGATATGCGCCGCTGGATTATTTTCTGCGGTTGAAAATGCAACGGGCGGCCCAGCTTCTGGATACCACCACCCGTCCGCTGAAGGAAATCGCCGCAGAAACCGGATTTTCGGACCCACTCTACTTTTCCCGGGCATTTCACCGCATTTACAATGTTTCCCCCAGCGACTACCGTCGCATGACCAAAGGCTGACGGATTTGCATATCGTGGAATTGTCCATGCGGTACATCGGATTGGCTATTCCCCCATGGCGCTTCTGGTGACATATTAGTGCAGTGGTACCTTCCACATTGACGATGGAGATATATCGATGAGCAATTTCGAACTGCCGCCCGCCCCGGAACAGTTGTCCGGTCCGGTAAAGGCGTGGGCGCAGGATGTGGCCATTCCGACATACGAACCGGCGGAGCCGGACAGGAACCCACTGTTTATTGAAAAGCGCGTTTACCAGGGCAGCAGCGGGCGGGTGTACCCGCTTCCGGTTATTGATGCAATTGCCACTGCCGCCAGGGAACGGACCTGGCAGGCCATTCACATTGAAAACGAATTTATTCGCGTAATGGTACTTCCGGAAATTGGCGGCCGAATTCACATTGGTCTGGATAAAACCAACGGTTATGATTTTTTCTACCGCCAGAATGTCATTAAGCCCGCCCTGGTGGGTTTGGCCGGTCCCTGGGCTTCCGGTGGCGTTGAATTCAACTGGCCGCAGCACCACCGTCCGGCCACATTCATGCCGGTGAACTGGCATATCGAGGAACATGCCGATGGCGCACGCACCATCTGGTTGAGCGATCATGATCCCATGAATCGGCTCAAGGGAATGCACGGTGTTTGTCTGCGTCCAGGCGTGGCGCGGGTGGAACTGAAAGTCCGGCTCTTTAACCGCACGCCGTTGCCGCAAACCTTTCTCTGGTGGGCCAATGTCGCTGTGCATGTGCATGAACAATACCAATCGTTCTTCCCTCCGGATGTTATTTATGTCGCGGACCATGCGCGGCGCGCCGGCAGCAGTATTCCGCTTTGCACGGGGTGGTATTACGGCGTGGACTACAAGCGGCGGGTCAGGCATGGAATACCAGCGGAGCAGATGCCCCCACGCTTTGTCCCCACCGGTGAATATCCACCCAATGATTTGACCTGGTATGCCAATATTCCAGTGCCCACCAGTTATATGGCCATCGGCTCCCGGCAGGACTTCAGCGGAGGCTATGACCACGCCCGGGAGGCGGGACTCATTCACGTTGCCGATCATCACATTGCTCCTGGAAAAAAGCAGTGGACTTGGGGGAATCATGAATTCGGTTACGCGTGGGACCGGCATCTGACGGACTCCGACGGCCCGTATATCGAGCTGATGGGGGGAGTCTTTACCGATAATCAACCTGATTTTTCGTTTCTCGCACCCGGTGAAACGCGAAGCTTTACGCAATACTGGTATCCGATTCAGAAGACCGGGCCGGCCCTTGCAGCAAATCAACACGCCGCTCTGAGCCTGCGGGAATTCAACAAATCTCTGCGACTCGGCCTGGCGCTTAATAGCCGCCATGACCGGATCACCATTATTGTGAAACGTAACGGCAAATGCGTTCACGAACAGCATGCCCCCGCCGGACCCGATGAACCGATTGTATTGGACTTGCCGCGGCAGGCGGGAGTGGATCTGCGGCAGATTGAAGTTGTCGTGACGGATAAAAATGGTGACATGCTGCTGCGCCATCGTCCGCAGAACCTCGAGCCGGCTTCCAAAAAGGCTCCGCCGCCGGCCACCGAACCTCCTTTGCCCGCCGATGTGGACTCCAATGACGAACTGTATGTTATCGGCGTGCATCTGGATCAATATCGTCACGCCACACGGTATCCTGAGTTGTACTGGCGCGAAGCACTGCGGCGCGATCCCGGGGACAGCCGATGTCTCAATGCCATGGGCTTGTGGCATCTCAAACGCGGTGAATTTACACTGGCGCGGGACCACTTCGAGCGTGCAATCACCCGGCTTACCAGCCGTAATGCCAATCCTTATGACGGAGAGGCGTTTTACAATCTCGGTCTGGTCCAGCGATTGCTTGGCGATGACGTCGCGGCCTATGACGCATTTTATAAATCCACGTGGAACCGGGCGTGGCAGGCGGCTGCTTATCTGGAATTGGCCCGAGTGGACTGCGCCCGCGGCGATTGGGCCGTGGCATTGGCGCATCTGGATAAATCCCTGCGCGTGGATACGGACAATTTACACACCCGGAATCTTAAGGCACTCGTGCTTGAGAAAATGGGAAATCATGCGCAGTCGCAGGAACTTCTGGAACGTACCGCGGAGTTGGATCCGTTGGACGGGTGCTGTCGATTTATCCGCTCAACGCCTGGTGAACTTCCCACACAGGAACGGCTCGATATTGCATTGGATTTTGCCCGGGCGGGATTCTGGCAGGAAGCCATTGATGTATTGCCCCGGCCGGATGTGGCTCCGGATAGCGGAACCGCGCCGCTGGTTCATTATTATCGCGGATATTTTTACCAGCGATTGGGAAACAGTGAGTTGGCAAACAAGAATTTCCTTGCCGGAGGCCATGCCAGCCCGGATTGGTGTTTCCCCTCTCGATTGGAGGAGATTGTTATTCTGCAGGCGGTCATCAAGGCACAGGCTGCTGACGGCATGGCCCGGTATTATCTTGGCAATCTGTTTTATGACCGTAAGCGTCATGTCGAAGCAATCAAACTCTGGGAGGTGGCGGCCCGCCTGAAGCCGGATTATGCGGTAACCTGGCGGAACCTCGGCATTGGTTATTTCAATGTTCTTAAGCTGCCGAAAAAAGCCGCCCGGGCGTATCAGAAAGCCCGACAATGCAATCCCGGCGATGCGCGATTGCTCTATGAGCAGGATCAACTGGATAAACGCATCGGCAGGCCAATCGTTCAGCGGTTATCCACATTGCAGGCGCAGTTGGCTCTGGTCCGGCAGCGCGATGATCTGACCATTGAATATTGTGCGCTGTTGAATCAGGCTGGAAAATACGATGAGGCGCTGGCGATACTGGAAAACCGATCGTTCCAGCCGTGGGAGGGCGGGGAAGGTCAGGTTCTGGGACAGTATGTAACGGCCCAATTGGCACTCGGTAGAGCCAAACTGCTGGCCGGCAAGGCGTCGGAAGCGCTGGATCATTTCCAAATCGCATTAAAGCCGCCGGAAAGCATTGGTGAAGCCCGACATCCTCTGGCCAACTGCAGCGACATATATTTTTACACGGGACAGGCACATGCCGCGCTGGGCCACGTGGCGGAGGCAAAAAAGTGGTGGCGTCGCGCGGCGTTGTCCCGCGGGGACTTTCAGAACATGGCGGTAACAGAATACTCGCCCATGACGTATTACAGCATTCTGGCCATGCGGCAACTCGGGCAGTTGCGGGCGGCCGACAAGCTTCTTCGGGCGGTTTTGGCATACGCCCGAGAACTGCAGCACAGACCCGCCAAAATCGATTATTTCGCCACGTCCCTTCCGACGTTGCTTCTATTCGACGCCGATTTGCAGTCGCAGCAGACGCATGTTGCGCTGTTTCTTCAAGCCCAGATGTATGCTGTTGGGGGAAAAATGAAGCAGGCTGCCGCGCTGCTTAAGCGGATATTGCGCTCCGATCCCGCCAATGCTCTGGCATCCGGGTTATTGTCGGAAGTGGCCGGGCCGCAACATGCACGCGTTGCGGTTCGCGGATTTGCGGGTAAACTTCATGCTGTCCGCAGAGGAAAGAAAAAATAATGGCAACGCACGAAGAATCCGTCGCGCAAGAATCGCAGGGCGTTCGTCTGGGCTATGTTACGCTGATAGCTCTGGTGGCGGCATTGGGGGGGCTTCTATTTGGTTATGACTGGGTTGTTATCAGTGGAGCCAAGCCATTTTTCGTTCCGCATTTCCACCTGACTGATGCGAACCTCATCGGGTGGGCGATGTCCTGTGCCTTGCTTGGTGCGCTTGCGGGGGCGCTGATGACGGGTTGGCTGACCGATAAATTCGGACGGAAAAAACTCCTGGCGGTGGCCGCACTGCTGTTCGCTGTTTCGTCGGTTTGTACCGGATGGGCGCCAAACTTCAGCGTGTTTGCGTTCTGGCGGATCATCGGTGGAGTGGCCATTGGTATGGCCTCGAATTTGTCACCGCTGTATATCGCGGAAGTTTCTCCGGCCCACCTGCGCGGTCGTCTGGTTTCTCTGAATCAGTTGACGATTGTCATCGGAATTCTTCTTGCCGATATGGTCAATTGGCTTATTGCCCGGCCGCTGCCGGCGCACGCAACTTCGGCCATGATCGCGGCCTCATGGGATGGGCAGGTGGGGTGGCGGTGGATGTTCTCGGCTGTTGCGCTGCCGTCGGCGGTATTTCTTATCGGAGCAGTGCTGATTCCTGAAAGTCCGCGCTGGCTGGCCAGGCAGGGCCGTGATCAGGAATCGCGGGATATTCTTGCCCGAATCGCGGGTAGCATACATGCCGATCGGGAATTAAGCGCGATTCAGGAAACCTTGCGCGGGGAACAGGCCGGCCGAATTAAGCTTTCAGAATTAATGGCTCCGGGCTTGCTGAAAATTATCGGCATCGGCGTGGTTCTGGCGATTTTTCAACAGTGGTGCGGCATTAACGTCATTTTCAGTTACGCCCAGGATATTTTTAACGCTGCCGGCTATCACGTCAGCGGGGTGTTGTTTGATATCGTCATTACCGGTGCGGTGAATCTGGTATTTACACTCGTGGCGATGGGATTGGTGGACCGGGTGGGCCGTCGCCCCCTGATGCTTTTCGGCGCCGCTGGACTGGTCGTTACCCACACGTTGCTGGGATACGCTTACCATCAGCACATCAAAGGACTGCCAATCGTGATCCTGGTGATGGCTGCCATTGCGTGTTACGCCATGACGCTGGCCCCAATTACGTGGGTATTAATTTCCGAGATATTTCCCAATCGCATCCGCGGTACCGCCATTTCCGTTGCGGTATCCGCATTGTGGATTGCCGATTTTGTTTTGACACAAACCTTCCCCGCCTTGAACGCCGCGGTAGGAACTTCCGGCGCTTTCTGGCTATACGCGGCCATTTGTCTGGCAGGATTCATTTTTGTCGTTGCGTTTGTTCCGGAAACCAGCGGCAAGTCGCTGGAGCAAGTCGAACGCGAAATACTCAAGTGAGACATTTTGAGCGCCTTTTTGCGGTTGCCATGATTGTGCCCGAGTAGCAATCGGAGCTGAAATTTATCGGACTATTTGTATTTATAGGACGTAAAAAAAATCTGATACGGAAACAGTTTCATTTGATATTTTGGCCAGTTTCGGTCATATTACGTGCTCCTGCGGGTGAGATCGCCACTAGCCCGTAATTTGGATCGTCCTTTATCTAACTGACAGGAGTGCGCGCATGTTGCCCCAAAAGAGCCGAATCGTTTCCAGTGTATCGCGTTCGAATAAACTCCGACATGTGATGGGAGGCATTGCGTTGTGTTTACTGGCTGCAACCGGTGCGGCATGTACCGCACAAGCCGGTGAATATATACCCGCTGGACTTACAGCCAAACAGGTCAATGCCAAGGCCAATGCCCTGCTTAAGCGGATGACATTGCGGGAGAAAGTCCGCATGATGGCCTTTGAAGATATTCTCGATGTTCCCGGTGTTGAACGGCTGCATATTCCAACGCTGGTCATGAGTGACGCTTCATTAGGCGTACGCCGCTTCGGCGCATCAACGGCTTATCCCGCCTCCGCGGCTTTGGCCTCCACCTGGAACCGTAAGCTGGCTTATCTGGAAGGGCGACAAATCGGCAGTGATTGCCGGGCACGCGGGGTACACGTCATATTTGGTCCCGGCGTAAATATTGTCCGCGAGCCGCAAAATGGCCGTAATTTTGAATATCTCGGTGAAGATCCGTTTTTGTCCGGGGAAATGGCGGCTCCGTGGATACGAGGTGTGCAATCGCAGGGTGTTGCAGCCTGTGCCAAGCATTATGTGGCCAATGAGCAGGAAACCGATCGCATCGATATTAATGAGATCATCAGCCGTCGCGCCTTGGAGGAAATTTATCTTCCACCCTTTCGCGCGGCGGTACGGCAGGGAGATGTATGGTCGATCATGGCGGCGTATGATCAGGTCAACGGTGTGTATTGCACCGCCAGTAAGTTTCTCCTTACGACCGAGCTTCGCAAACGCTGGGGTTTTAAAGGTGTGTTAATGTCCGATTGGGGCGCATCGCATGCCACGCTTGGGCCGCTGAAAGCCGGCATGGACATGGAGATGCACCGTCCGATTTTTTATAACATGCTGACGATTCCACCGTTGCTGAAATCCGGTAAGCTGAAAATGTCGAATATCAATCAGCATGTCCGCCGGACCTTGCGCATGATGGTGGCGTTGAACTTTTTGAATCGTCCGCAGAAAAAAAAGGGAATTCCATTAAATAATCCGAAAAGTGCCGCTGCTGCGATGAAAGTTTCCGCAGAAGGAACGGTTCTGCTGCGCAACAAAAACGATTTTCTGCCGCTGAAGACCACCACGATAAAACGGATCGTCGTGCTGGGCCCCATGGCCTCACCGGCTGTTACCACTGGCGGTGGCAGCGGCTACGTTATTCCCATCGCCAAACCGGTAAGCATGCTGGCGGCCGTAAGAAAGGCTGCGGGAGCCAACGCGAAAGTGACCTACATTCCTTATCTGGGCCATGGCAGAGCCTACTGGAGTCAGAGCGACTTTTATGCGCCCGATGGCACACCGGGTGCCGAGGTGACATTTCTGCCCGCCAAATCAACATCTGTTCCGCCGATGATTCATGATGTAAGAAGCCTCAATTTGTACTGGAACTATCCCGATGAATTGCCGCGGCATGTTGGCCCCGGATTCACCGCGCAATGGGTCACGGAAATTAAACCTGCTGAAACCGGCGATTACATGCTGAAATTCTTTTGCAGCAATGGCAATGTCAATGGGTATCTCGATAAGAAAAAAATCATTGAGCAATGGCGGCCCCGCCCGGTAGTTCCCTTCCTGAATTCTTATCACTTCATCAAAGGGCATACCTATCAGCTTATTCTTCAACTGCAACCCAATAAGGGACCCGGTGAATTGAAGATTGGTCTGCATCGCATTGCATATCCGCTTTGGACCAGTTACCAGCGCAAGGAAATTAAAGCAGCCGATGCGGTGATCACCTGCGTGGGTTACGGCCCGCGCCTGGAGCACGAGGATTTCGACCGCTCATATCATCTGCCGTCATTTCAGGGACGCTATATCGCCGCTGTTTCCAAACTCAACCCGCACCAGGTGGTGGTGGTGAACGCGGGCGCTGGAATAGCGATGAGCCGGTGGATCCACAAAATCTCCGGGCTTGTTTACGCCTGGTACCCCGGCGAGAACGGCAATACGGCGGTGGCGAATATTATCTTTGGCAAAATAGATCCCAGCGGCCGTCTTCCCGATACGTTTGCCCGAAATTGGCGGCAGCAACCCGCCTGTGGCCACTATCCGGGCCATAATATCTACGGCTTAAATCCGGAAGTGCACTTTGCCGAGGGAATTTATGTCGGATATCGGTGGTATGACAAAATGCATATCGCACCGCGCTATCCCTTCGGCTACGGATTATCTTACACCACGTTCTCGATCGGCGGCCTGCATATTTCCGCCGCCGGTTCCGGCAAAGCCCGCACCGTAACCGTGACGGCCACGGTGACCAATACCGGGCACCGATCCGGTGCCGAGGTTGTGCAGCTATATGTTCGTCCGCAGGAAGACCGGGCCAACCGCTGTGTGCAAACGCTCAAGGGCTTCGCTCGCGTCAAGCTTCGGCCGGGCCAGACCAAAACGGTGAAGATGAAACTCGATTGGCGGGACTTCGCGTATTTCAACACGAAAGCGGATCGATGGAAAGTTCCCCATGGTCAATATCAGATCGCGGCTGGTTATAACAGCCGCGATATTGCCGCCACGGGTATGGTGGAAATGCCATAGGGATTCAAAATCTTTACACAATTTTTATATCTTTGGATGGGTTTATGCTCGCGATCTTGGTAAACTTTGAGTTGCGGTGATCGCGCTAAGAGCTTGGGGCAATCTGTGTGGATTGCCGGCGAAACGCCGCAGGCAAAGCTGAAAGAAGGTGGCCTGTGCATGACTCTATTCTGCAATTGCTCGTTCAGATTGCTGTAATCATGCTTACCGCCCGGGCAGCCGGCGGCGTGATGCGATTAATCGGCCAGCCTCGGGTGGTGGGGGAAATGCTCGGCGGCATTATCCTTGGCCCGTCGGTTTTAGGGCTTCTGGACCATGGTGCCTTTCTGGCAATGCTGTTTCCGGTGCATAAAGGTGCTGATCCATATCCATTCCTTAATGTATTGAGTCAAATCGGCGTGGTGCTGTTTATGTTCCTGGTCGGTTTGGAACTGGATATGAAGCTGTTGCGTAATCAGGGCAAAGCGTTGATCATTACCGGCGGTACAAGTGTGGCCGGTCCGCTGGTATGCGGAATTCTTCTGGGACTGGCTTTGTTCAAAGAATTCCACGGTCCGGGCGGCAGTGAACTGGTATTTGCGCTATTTATCGGGACGGCCATGTGCATTACGGCGTTTCCGGTACTTGCCCGCATGATCACGGAGCGAAATCTGCAGCGCTCGCGGGTGGGCACATTCACCATGGCGTGCGGCGCACTTAATGATGTGGTGGGCTGGTGTCTGCTGGCACTGGTAATCGCCATTTCCACCTCGGATGGATTGGGCGCTCATCCCGGTGGAAATCCTCTGGTTTCCGCACTGATGACACTGATCTGGACCGCCGTTTTTGGCGCATTTATGCTGCTGGTGATGCCCAAAATCCTCCATCATCTGCAGGGGCTGTATGAACGCAGGGGATATTTATCACAAGATACGCTGGCACTGATTATGCTCCTGGTGCTGGCCGCGAGCGCTGTGACGGAATGGATCGGTATTCAGGCGATTTTCGGGGCCTTCCTTCTGGGTATGGCCATGCCGGCCGAGAGCAAGTTTGTCCGGCACATAACCGATAAACTGGAAGACTTTATTCTGTTGTTTCTACTGCCAATCTTTTTCGCGTACACCGGCTTGCGCACGAGCATTGGATTGCTGGACAACGCCCATCTCTGGAAAATCTGTCTGCTCGTGGTGCTTATTGCCACCGGCGCAAAAGTCTTGTTTTCTTTGTTTTCCGCCAGGATTTCCGGCCTGACATGGCGGCAATCCGGTGTGTTGGGATCATTAATGAACGCCCGGGGTCTGGTGGAACTTATCGTATTGAATATCGGGTTGAGTCTGCATGTGCTTTCGCCTCAGATGTTCGCCATCATGGTTATTATGGCCTTGGCCACCACGTTTATCACCACACCTTTATTGTACCTGGTGTATTCCCCCGCGCGGCAGCGCCGGGAAGAGGCGGCCGAAGAACCCCGGCCAAAGCCTGGAGAAACTCGTGCTCTGGTAACGGTATCTTCCCCGCAAACCGCACCGGGACTGGTGCGCGTGGGAAGCTTGTTGCTCGGGGCCGGGAGCGGAAGACTTTGCGTGCTGCACCTTAACAACCCTGATGAGCATGAACGCCGCAGCAAAGCCTTTTATACCGTCGATGATCCCATTGAACTGGCTCTGCGGCAGGCTGCGGCCATGGAGGTTCCGGTTAGCGCAATAGGATTTGTCAGCACCGACTTTGCCTCCGATATTACCCTCACTGCCAATCGCTATGATGTGCAATGGATTGTGCTGGGCGGCCACCATGGAATGTTCGCTGCCTCCGCATTAGGTCGAATTGCCGATGATGTCATTCTGCATTCCAATCGGAATGTCGCAATTCTGGTGGAAAAGAATTTGCGCGTCGTTCAACGCATCATGGTGCCCTACATTGGCGAGAATCAGGATATTGGAGCATTGCTGGCAGCGGATCAGATATCACGGCACCACGATGCGCAGGTGACTATTCTCCATGTTGTTAAACCCGGCAGTCATTTGGATAACAGTGGTCGCATTGGCGTACAATCACTTGTGGATCGGCAGTTCGCTATGCCAGGCGGTGCGCGGCAGGTGCGTTTTCAGGTAGTGGAGAGTGATTCGCCCGTGGATGTCGTTGTAAGCGAGTCGGCCAATTATGATCTGATTATTCTGGGTATTTCCGCACAGTGGCAACTTAAACAGAGTATACTCAGTCGCTCTCAGGCATCCGTTGCACAAGCCAGTGCCTGCTCCGTATTGGCCGTTCATGCCGGGGCTTCAATGGCAAAGGGTACTTCACCTGCGCCCAAAGCGGATGGGAGTCTTCCGCAGGTCCGGGAACCCGCCGCGCTTTAGAGACGTTTGTGTGCGCGGAAATTGCGGGTTTTGTACCTGTCTGTACCATACCGCCATGCCAACCGTGGCGGGATGATCAATCACGCAATGGCATCATGGAATATCAATTCACTCTGCGATACCATATCAGACAGACTGATTGTGTATCGGTCGGGCCCGTTTGCCCTATTTGGCGAAGCGCAGTACTGCTCGTAGCTCCGGCGGTTTAAAATGCCATGAAAGCCTGTGCGGTGGGTTGCTGCGGGGTTCCGGGCCGAACGTAAAAAAACAATGATCCATGAGGAAATTACATGAACGAAAAAGTATTCAAGGCTTACGACGTGCGGGGGATATATCCGGATCAACTTGATGAGGAAATGGCCTGGAAAATCGGCTACGCGTGTGCCCAATTCATGCGGATGAATCTGACCGGTCTGGATAAGGCCGATCCGAGAAAAAACATGGTCATCGTGGGCCGGGATATGCGCCTCAGCAGCCCATCGTTGAGTCAGGCGCTGATTGAGGGCATTCGCTCCACCGGTACGGGTTGTATTGATATCGGGATGATCGACACGCCGGCCATTTATTTTGCCATTAACCATCTGGGTTGCTGCGGTGGCATTCAAACCACGGCATCTCACAACCCCGCGAACTACAACGGCTTTAAGATCAGCGGGGTCCATGCCCGGCCGATTGGTGAAAATACCGGACTTCAGGAGATCAAGCGACTGGTCTTTTCCATGCGAAAAAATCCGCCGGCGCAGTTTGGAGCCGTGGAACACATTGATCTTAAAATTCCATATAAGGGGCATGTGCTGCGTTTTCTGAAAATGGCGCGGCCGCTCAAGGTGGTTGTGGATGCCAGCAATGGCATGGCGGGCAAGTTCATTCCCGATATCTTCATGGATCAGCCCAATGTTAATATCATTCCCATGAATATGGAGATCACCGGTTCATTCAAACATGAGCCGAATCCTCTGGTGGATGCGAACCTGCGGCAATTGCAGGAGGCGGTGCTTTCCAACGCGGCGGATCTGGGCGTATGTTTTGACGGCGATGCGGACCGGTGCATATTTGTTGATGAACAGGCCCGCATTATCCGCTGCGATATTGCGACGGCCTTGCTGGCCAAAGACTTTCTCAAGGCCAATCCGGGCGCGGCGGTCGTATATGATCTGCGTTCGAGCCGGGTGGTGAAGGAAGAAATTCAAAATGCCGGCGGCGTGCCGCGGCGGGAGCGCGTGGGCCATGCGTTTATGAAAAAGGCTCTGGCGGACAGCAAGGGTATTTTTGGCGGCGAGTTGTCGGGGCACTTTTATTTTCGTGATAACTTCAACTGCGACAGCGGTGCCATTGCGTTTGCCTGCATGCTTTCGGTGCTGTCGCGTTATGATACGCCGGTAAGCCATGTGCTCAAGCCGCTGCTGCGCTGGCACAGCAGCGGAGAAATCAATTATGAGGTATCGGATAAGGATGCCGCGATCGCCCGGCTGGCGCAAATATTCAAAGATGCGTCCATTGACTACCTCGATGGAATTACCGTGGAATATGACACGTGGTGGTTTAATGTCCGGAAAAGCAATACCGAACCGTTGTTGCGTTTAAACCTGGAGGCCAATACGGCTGAAACGATGAAAAAGAAGCTTGATGAAGTCGGCCGTCTTCTTGGAACGCCAATATCGCACTAACGCCGTCCGGCTTTCGTATAGGAACTGTTGTTTTGAGCCGCCGGCTCAGCATGTTAATTCTGCGTGACGGCAGATGTCTGTTGTTGCGAATCATTCCTTGAGGCATTTTTTAACAGGGTGCATGGATGTACCAGAAGCGGTTTTCTCCCCCAGCGGTCTATTGTCTGTTGTCTTTTGCCGTGCTACTGCTGGCAATGCCCGTTACCGTCGGGGCGCAAACGCTCGCCGGCCGGATCGCCGGACTGTTGCAAAATCCGCAACTGCGGGGCGGGCAGGTTGCGATCAATCTTGCGGAATTGCACAATGGAAGAGCCGTTCCGGTTTACAGTTACAATCCCGATTTGCCGCTTATGCCCGGCAGTTGCGGGAAATTGCTGACAACCTCGGATGCGTTTGATCATCTCGGAGCGCACGGCACGATACAAACGCGCCTTTACCGTGTTGGAAACAACCTGGTCATTGTCGGCGGCGGTGATCCGGCGCTGGGTGATCCGGTGTTGTGCCAGCAGGTTCACTGGAAAGTCACAACCGCCTTTGATAATTGGGCGCAGCATCTCAAGGCGATGGGCGATCATGCCTTTCATAATATATATGTCGATGATTACATTTTTAATCATCATTTTCATAATCCGTTATGGCCGGGAGGCGGGCAGCGGCTGGATTGGTATGAGGCTCCGGTGGGGGGGCTTAACTTTGCCATGAACTGCGTGCAGTGGGTGCCGGTGGTCAACGCCAATGGCAGCATCGGCGTATCGATAACGCCCGATACGCCCTACACGCCGGTAACCATCGCGGCGCAACGCGGTCCGCAAAGCGTCTGGCTGTGGCGATCACGCGGCAGCAACCACCTCTATATGCACGGTACAGTCCGGCAGACCGGGCAATATCCGATGCAGGTGACCATACATGATCCCGGTCTATACACCGGCAATGTACTGCGCCAATCGCTGATCAATCAGGGCATTTCCGTCTCCGGGCAGGTTTTGCGGGCACCATTATCCGTCGTGGCCGCCGGGGCCCATGTGCAACCGGAATTGCTGGCCACTTATGAAACGCCGCTTACCGCAATTCTGCATCGTGCCAATACCGACAGCATCAATTTAATGGCGGAATGCCTCTGCAAGCTTCTCGGTCATGACGCCACCGGGCAGCCGGGAGGCTGGCATAATGGCGATCGGGCCATCAAAACTTATTTGGGTACTCTGGGCATTCCAAACAGTTGGGTAACCATGGTGGACGGGTCGGGACTGTCGCATCATGATCATGTGGCGCCGGCTGCGTTTACAACCGTGCTGGCGCATATTGCCTCTGAACCTGATGGCAGCGTATTTATTCACAGTCTTGCGCGGCCCGGCCACGGAACGCTTATTTACCGTTTGCGCGGATCGGGAATCAGGCGGTTTATCCGTGCCAAAGACGGCCATGTTACCGGGGCTTCCACCATCAGCGGGTATATGTTTTTACCGCACCGGCATTTTGTTTTTTCCATTATGGTCAATCACTATCATGGTAATGTGAACGGTTGGGAGGATCAGGTTATCATTGCATTGTATCAATGGGCGGTGGGGCGGTTGCAATAGGCCGCCGAATCGAATCCTGTTGGAGCCATTATGACTCAGTCCGATTCCCAACCGGATTCACTTGTGCTCTCCGCCGCGGCAATGCTGCCGGACTGCCGCGAATTGCTTTTCAATTCCGCCGTTGCGGTGGTTAACGGAGTTATTCAAGCCCACGGTGATCGTGCGGACATCCGCATGCGGTATTCCGGATTGCCGGAGATACATGTTGATAACTGTGTCCTGATGCCCGGGTTTGTCAATGCGCACTGCCACCTTGAGTTATCATTTTTAGCGGGGCGGATTCCCGGCCCTGCGCATTTTCCGGATTGGGTTTTACAACTCATCGCTGCGTATCCATCAGCAGCCGACGCGCCGGACGTGTTCGCGGCTTCAGCGGTGCTTGGTTCGCAGGAATGCATCCGCTTTGGCACCACGACGGTCGGCGATATTTCCCGCCAGCATGCGATTGTGCGGCCGGCCTTGCGGGCCGCTTCGCCGCTTGGCGTGGTCAGCTTCGGCGAAGTAACCGGCCTGGGGCGGTCGCGGGGGCAACTGGAAGCCCGACTTGCGGCGGCGATGGATTGTCAAAGCACAGATCAATGCTCCATCGGCTTGTCGCCTCACGCACCGTATTCGGTGGAGGGGCCGGCCCTTAAAGAGATCGCTGACATGGCCCGGAGATATCGCTTGCCGCTGGCCATGCACCTTGCGGAACTCCAGGAAGAACGCGATTTTCTCAGGGATTTTTCCGGGCCGTTGGGCAGAAATTGGATGCTCATGAAGCGTTTGGATCTATTGGATGATCGGGTTCCAATATTTGCCGACGGGCCGATCCGATGGGCGCAGCATTACGGATTATTCAGTGCCGGCGTGCCGGTGGTATTGGCGCATGTCAATTACGCCGATGATACGGACCTTGATATTCTCGCCGCCAGCGGAGCTGCGGTGGCGTACTGTCCGCGCACGCGCCATTATTTCGGTCATGACGACGTTGCGCCGCATCCATGGCAGGATATGCGCAAACGCGGAATCAACGTGTGCCTGGCGACCGATTCCCTGGCCAGCAATCCGGACTTATCTCTCCTGCGCGAGGCGCAATTTGTACGCCGGCGGTTCCCCGGCATCGATCCTCAAGCACTCATTGAAATGATCACCACCGAACCCGCAACCGCTTTGGGGCTGGGGCGGCAGATCGGACGGCTCGCCCCCGGATTCGCCGCGGACATTATCGCAATGCCCGCTCCCGAAAGTGCGCTGACTTCCGCCGCAAGCTTTGCCGATTATCTGGTGCAGGAGGCACCCTCGCCTCATCAAGTATGGATACGCGGGCGAGGTGTTTCCCGCGCTTCGATCTGATTGGCTTTTCCTTTTAAGTGACCGGCTGGTAACACCGCAATTCCGGCACGACCCCAGCGGTCCGACAGCCTGTACAAATAACGTGTGCCGGCTATTACGGCGGATTCAAAAGCGCCAGCGCGTGCCGCCACTCCATGTAATGATAGGGAATATCAAATGCCTGGTGCAGGGCCGCAATTTGCTGGTGATAGTGCTCGTAGCTCTCCTGCTGCCACGATTCGGCGGTGGTATCGCAGAAGTAAATTCGGCACCCCAGCGGACGGGCGGATCGTGCTGTGCATAATCCCTCAATTTGCCACGGGCATCCCGGATTGAATGTGCCGTTTTCCGCATACAGCGGCAGCGGAAAGCTTATTGCGCTGCGGCTGGTATTCGCCACTGGCTGTGCCTGGGTACTGATTTGTATCATGTGCCGAAAGTGGGCCAATTCCAGTGTGCTGACATATAACCGGTGTCCCCACTGCTCAAACCGGCAACATCGCCCGCTGGTGTTGCATATCGGTTGGCGTTGCGCAATATCCTGATCCAGCAGTTCATAAAGTTCCGCCAATTTCTCGATCGCCTGGACCGGCACCGCCTCAAGTGCCTGCAAAACCGAATGAGAGTTTCCCTGTGCGTTCATGCCGACAGTATACACCATGGATTCAAAGCCTGCGGCGGTTAGCCGAACTCCGGTGTGTATGCATCAGCCGGGCCGCTTACAGAATCCCTGCGACGGAATATCCAGCGCGGAATTGAATTTGGAGGAAAGATTTTGAAACGCAATCAGGCCCGTAAGTTCCACAATGGTATCCGCGTCGAATTGCTGTTTCAGACGCTCGCGCAGCGCATCATCGACCGAATTAAGCGTCATGGCCTCGGCATACTCCAAAGCCAGAAGCTCTTGGGGTGAAAAGAGGCGGCTGTTTCGCCAATCCTGCAATGCGTCAATTTTGTCCATACCCACACCGCGTTTGGCCAGTGTGGCGGAATTGATATCCACACAAAACGCGCAATGGTTAATCTGCGATACGCGCACGGTTACCAGTGAACGCAGTGCCGGCGGCAGCGGTGAATGCCGCCGGTCCAATGCGCCATATAACAGGGCAACGCTCGCGAAAACCCAGGGTGATCGCCCCCAAAGCAGCCCCGGATCCAGCACACGCCCATACTTGTTTTTCTGCTTCCAGAAAAACAGCCGGATAAACCATGGATACTCTGAAATCGCTTTGGCGTTGACGGTCTGCATATCCATTCTCTGCGAATATAATTGCCTTACACTTCCAGTGACGATGCTTGCCCGACGGTTCGCTGGTTCATCGTGCGGATGCGATTGATCGCGGCCAAATAGGCTTTGGCGGAGGCTTCGAGAATATCGGTGCTGAATCCGCGCCCGCGCACCTTGCGATCACTGTGTGTGAGTTCCACAGTTACCTCGCCCTGCGCTTCACGTCCTCCGGTAATGCTGCGCACCTGAAACGAATCCAGGCGCGCACTGATTTTGGTTAACCGCTGGATCGTTGCAAACATGGCATCCACCGGACCATCTCCAGTGGCGGCATCGGTAATTTCCGCTCCGCTGCTGTCCATAAGCGTTACCGTGGCCGTGGCCACGCCATGCGTGCCGGCCATGACCTGCAGGCTCTTGAGCTGGAATAATTCGCGATCGGTTTTCAACTGTTCATCCACCAGCGCTTCAAGATCTTCATCGTAAATTTCTTTTTTCTTGTCGCAAAGCACCTTAAAGGCCGCAAACGCCCGATCCAATGCCGCTTCATCCAGGCGGTGGCCCAATTCTTCCAGGCGCTGGCGAAAAGCGTGACGGCCGCTGTGTTTGCCCAATACCAGTTTGTTCTGCACCCAACCGACATCGGCGGGCGTCATAATCTCATAGGTGCTGCGCTCTTTGAGAATGCCATCCTGATGAATTCCGGCTTCGTGGGCAAAGGCATTCTCGCCCACGATGGCCTTGTTGCGCTGTACATGCAGGCCGGTCAAGCTGCTGACCAGCCGTGAGCAGGGTACCAGCCGCCGTGTGTTAATGCAGGTTGTGAACGGATACTGATCCGGGCGCGTCCGCATGGCCATGACCACTTCTTCCAGCGCGGCATTACCCGCCCGTTCCCCAATGCCGTTAATGGTGCATTCAATCTGCCGCGCTCCACCGGTCACCGCCGCAAGTGAATTGGCCACCGCCAGGCCCAAATCATTGTGGCAGTGCGAACTGAAAATCACATTTTTAGCCCCCGGCACATGGGCAATGAGATATTCAAACATCGCCTGGTATTCGCCCGGAGTTGCGTTGCCCACTGTATCCGGGCAGTTGATGGTTGTCGCGCCGGCTTCAATGGCGGCATGAACCACTTCCGCAAGATAGTCCAATTCCGTGCGACTGGCATCTTCCGGGGAAAATTCCACATCGGAAACATACTCTCTCGCCAATTTCACGTTTTCGATGGTCAGGCGGATAATTTCCTCTTTGGCCTTCTTGAGTTTGAATTCACGATGGATCTTGCTGGTCGCCAGAAAAATATGAATGCGGCCCCGGGCCGCTTTACGCACCGCTTCGCCGGCGCGGCGCACGTCGCGCTCGGTGCAGCGGGCGAGTCCGGCCACCGTGGAACTTGTTATTTCGGACGCCACCGCGCTGACGGCATCAAAATCGCCGGGACTGGTAATCGGAAAGCCCGCCTCAATGATATCGACACCCAGATTTTCAAGGGCGTGGGCAATTTCCAGCTTTTCCGGCAGATTCAATGACGCTCCGGGCGACTGCTCGCCATCGCGCAGCGTGGTGTCAAATATCAGCACCCGTGGTTTGGAATCGGGGCTGCTGTTTTCAGACGGATGAATACTGCCGGTGTCCATGGATAAAACTCCTCAAAAAAAACTGCCATGATTATGCCATAAAAAAACCCCGCGAGGGTCACTCGCAGGGTTTCAAACTTCTTTTATCATGCAACAACCCTATGAGCGACCGGTATTTCCTTCACTTAGTGCCAGTGCCAGCAGGTTGTTCAAATTCAAAATCATCAGAAAAATCTTTCAAACTTTCCAATACTTTTCTTCTTATAGCCACGAAATAAGCAAAAGTCAACTCCCGTTACCGCAACCATTCAACGATTTCCGACGCATAATAAGTAATAATAAACGCGGCTCCGGCCCGCCGGAAGGCATGCATGATTTCCAGAACGCATTGCTTTTCATCAATCCAGCCTGCCTGCGCGGCGGCTTTAAACATGGCGTATTCCCCGCTTACCTGATACACCGCGCATGGCACATCAACGGCCTGCGACACCGCGGAAAGAATATCCAGATACGCCATTCCCGGCTTTACCATCACCATGTCCGCACCTTCTCGGACATCCAGACACGCTTCGCGAACCGCTTCGCGTGAATCCCGGCGAAAATCCATCTGATAGCCGCGACGATCACCAAATTGCGGCGGCGACTCGGCCGCCTCGCGAAACGGCCCGTAAAAGCCACTGGCATATTTTACCGCATAGCTGAGTATCGACGTATCCTGATAGCCTGACGAATCCAGTGCGGCGCGAATCGCCGCCACCGCATGATCCATCATGCCGGAAGGTGCCACCATATCCGCACCGGCCTTGGCATGCAGCACGGCCTGCAAGCCAAGCTGCGCAATTGTGGCGTCATTATCCACAGTGGTGTGATCCGCCGATGCCGCGGCACGCCGTACCGCGGCGGCGCTGGATCGGCCGGATTTGCGGCGTGCCGTGCGCTCCGGCACCGGTGCCAGCGGCCCGCAATGTCCATGACTGGTATACTCGCAGTAACACAAATCCGTCATGGCCAGCATGTTGATGCCCGCATCGCGGGCCAGACGCAGCGTTGTGCACACGGCATTGTTCGGATCATGGGCGTGGCTGCCGGTGGCATCTTTATCCTCCGCATCCACCACGCCAAACAGCAGATAGGCTTTAATGCCGCGTGCCGCCATATCCGATAGTTCTTCCAATGCCATATCCGGCGAAAGTTGAAATTGTCCGGGCATGCTGAGAATGGGCCGGCGAACGCCCTGTCCGCTGCGGACAAACAGCGGTGCCACAAAATGTTCCGGTGCCAGCTTCACCTGCGCCAGCATTTCCCGGAGAATGCCGCCCTTTCGCAACCGGCGCATACGGGTTGTTTTATCCAATTCACTCATGATGTGCATGATAAACGAATTATTCGCGGCGTAAAATCCGGAAAGCGGCAGAAAATAAAAAATTTCGCGCATCGCTTAACCGTAGCTTTTTAGCTGCCCCGCGCCAATAATGCTGTACAGCGGCTTCGGGATGCCGCCGGTTCTTGGAGAATCATCGATGAAAAAGCTGTGGATGTACCGTGTAAATGCGTTGGCTGTCATATTGGCTTTTTGTGTCATGGCCCTTGCGCCGGCTGGCGGTATCCGTGCCGCGGCGGTGAAAGGACAACTGCGCATCGCCCTGATTTGTTCCGGCAGTGTCACCGACGGCGGATGGAATCAGGAGGGGAAAAATGCCATCCTGGCGGTCAAGAAAAAACTCCACGCGCATGTATCAATTCTGGAACATATTTCTCCGGTGCGGGCGGTTGATGTTATGCGTTCGTATGCCATGCGGGGATATAACCTGATTATTGGCCACGGGTATGAATTTCTTATTCCCGCCACCGAGGTCGCCGCCATGGGAGGCAAAACCCGATTTGCCGTCAGCGGTGCGGACACCACCAAGCCCGGAGTATTGACGTTAAATTTTGATCTGGCCCAGCCGTCGTATCAACTCGGCATTCTGGCGGCCATGCTGAGCAAAACCGGTAAAATCGGATTTATCGGAGGGGAAGCTATTCCATCTGTGGTGGCGTGTTATCGAGGCTTTGCCGCCGGAGCCAGAAGTGTCAATCCAAAGATAAAAGTCGCCGAGGCCTATACCAGTTGGGATCAGCCGGCCTTATCTAAAAGTCAGGCTCAGGCATTTATTCAGCAGGGAATCGATGTGATTTATCAGAATGTCGACGCCGCAAGCCGGGGCGTATTTGAAGCCGTTGCGCAAGCCAACCAATCACACGGCGCACCGGTGTACGTATTCGGATCCAACAGCGATCAGAATAACAATCCCACCTGTTCACGTTACACCCCCGCCAGCGCGGTTATCCGGCTGGATCGGGCCTTTCTGCGTGTGGCCCGGGCTGTTCAGCAGGGCACCTTCAAGCCCGGCGTAGCGACGGAAAATCTGCGGAATCATGTGTGCATCGTGGTATTAAACCCCAGGCTTGTGGGGTCGGTTATCACGCCCGCGATGCAAAAAGCCATCGCCAGAGCCGGACGGGAATTGTTGTCCGGAAAAGTGCATGTTAAACCTTAAGCCATTACACTGTCCGGCAAATAGCAGCCAGCGCGCAAGATGAAGGAATGTATGAATGGCCACGCTTCCTCCGGCTTTAAGGCTCAGTGAGATTCAAAAATCATTTAACGGCGTACCGGCTCTGGACGGCGTTTCGCTGGAGGTTGCGGCAGGCAGCGTACATGGCATACTCGGTGAGAATGGGGCGGGGAAAACAACATTAATGAATATCATCGCGGGACTTTTGCGTCCCGATTCCGGATCCATGGAGATCATGGGGAACGCCGCGCCGGTGGGAAGCGTTCGGGAAAGCCGTGCGTTCGGCATTGGCATGGTGCATCAGCACTTCAAGCTGGCGGATAATCAAAGCGTTCTGGACAATATTGTTCTGGCTGTGTCCAAATCGCTCTGGTCACGCAGGGGTCGCGGTGTCCTGCAAAATATTGATTACTGGTGCCGCGAATTAAACTGGACCCTGGAACTTCAAAAGCCGGTGCGTGAACTCGGGGTGGGACAGCAGCAGCGCGTGGAGATTATCAAAGCTCTTTGCGGCGGCGGAAAAATTCTGATTCTTGACGAACCCACCGCGGCACTGACTCCGGCGGAAGTTGATGAACTTTCATCGGCCGTGGCGGGGCTGGCCAATGCCGGCATGACGGTGCTGTTTATCAGTCATAAACTCCAGGAAGTAACACGGATGTGCCGGGTTATTTCCATCCTGCGGCGCGGCAAGCTGGTCTATTCCGGCGGTGTCGCGGGTTTATCCATGCAGCAGATTGCTGAAAAAATGGTGGGGGCGAAAGTGGATGTCCCGCGCCTGGTTCAACCACTGGGCCATGCGGAAAGCCGGGTTCTGCTGGAATTGCAGTCGGTGGATTATCGCATCGGTAAGCGCGAGCCCCCTCTGTTATCGCAAATTAACCTGCGCGTGCATGCGGGCGAAATTCTGGGCATTGCCGGAGTGGATGGCAATGGCCAAAGCGAATTGGCGGCGGTGATTTCCGGAACGGTTGATCCCGTGGCGGGGCGGATTATGCGGTCCGGTGCCGCAAGGGCGGATGCTCCGGCAAACTCCGCCTGTATACCCGAAGATCGGCATAAAGAGGCTCTGGTGCCGGCATTGCCGATCGTATCGAATCTGTTGCTGCGGAAATATCGCCATCGTCCGTATGTGCGCTGGGGGTTCTGCCGCTTCGGTAAATGGCGCACCAGCGCCGCCGCCCTGATGCGGCAGTATGACATTCGCAGCCGCGGTATCGATGATGCGGTCTGTACGCTTTCCGGCGGCAATCAGCAGAAGGTTGTATTGGCCCGGGAATTATCCGATGCCCCGGAATGGATTCTCGCGGTCAATCCGACGCGCGGACTGGATGTTGGCGCAACGGCCTTTGTGCTGCGGCAATTGCTGGACGCCCGGGCGCGCGGGGCCGGCATTATTTTAATTCATGGTGATCTCGATGAACTGCTGTCAGTCAGTGATCGCGTGGCGGTGATGCGCGGCGGAAAATTGCTGGCAACGCCCTGGCCGCAATTCACACGGGAACTCATTGGTCGCATGATGCTGGCGGGTGCATGATGATCGCACGAATATTCCGGCAAATATGGAATACCGCCACAGCGCTGACGCTGGCGGCTCTGGTGTGCGCAGTGGTACTGGTTCTGGCCATCGGGGCGGCGGCTCTGTTGGGGTATCCACCCCTGCGCGTGGCGGATTTATGGCTGCATGGAGCCGCGGGAAGCTGGTACTCCCTGAGCAGTTCCTGCGCCGACGCCTGTCCCCTGCTGCTGACGGGTCTGGCGGCGGGTGTGGCCTTTCGCGCCGGCGTCTTGAATATCGGAGCGCAGGGGCAGTTTCTCATGGGGGCATTGGTTGCGGTGGCCCTCAGTACGCGCATGATGATTTTTCATCAGCCGGCGCTGGTTATTGCAACGGCCTTAACTGGCGGCGCTCTGGCGGGAGGGATCTGGGGGTTGATCGCACAATATCTGGAACGCTATCGGGCGGTACCGGTTGTATTATCCACGATTCTTCTGAATTTCGTGGCACTGTATCTGGTTGCGGCGGCATTGCAGGGACCGCTGCAGGCGGTGGGAACCGCGGCGGCGCAAAGTCCGGAGATCGCGGGTAAATACTGGTTGCCGCTGTTTGTCCCCTACACCGATTTTCATATTGGAATTATTCTGGCTTTCATGCTGTCGGTGCTGTTGTGGGTGGTGCAGGAACGCACGGTTTTCGGTTTTGAGTCGCACGTGGTGGGGTTGAATCCGGACACCGCGAAGGCGATGAAAATGCCCGTTGCGTGGCGGCAATTTCAGATCATGTTTATCAGCGGCGGCTGCGCGGGCCTCGGCGGCGCCATCCAGGTGCTGGGACAGGTGCATTTTATGACCGCCCACATGGGCGATTACGGTTATGCCGGCATTGCCGTAGCGCTGCTGGGACGGCTTAACCCGCTGGGAATTATTCTTTCGGCGGTATTTTTTGGATTTCTGGATACCGGCGCCTTTCGTGTGGAAGAAAGCTCGCTGGCCTTACCGCATGACCTGGCGGATGTGATCAAAGCGGTGGTGATACTGGTTATGCTGGTGCTGGCCGGTATATCGTTGCGACGCTCGCGCCGGGCCGCAAAATCAGAACGGACAACTTCCGCGGAGACGCCATCGGCATGAACACTGCTCCGAATATGATCACGTTTTTATCCCGCCAGACCGTGACGGCCGCAACGCCCATGATTCTCGCCGGCGTTGGTGAACTCGTGGGAGAATTGTCCGGTGTGATTAATATCGGCATTGAAGGCTCCATGTTGATGGGATGTATCGCGGCGTATACGGTCACCGGAGTCACCGGCCACGGTACGGCGGGCCTCCTGGCCGCGATGGTAACGGGAATGGTCATGGCGGTGATATTTGCCGCCGCAACGGTCTGGGGCCGGGCCGATCAGATTGTCGCCGGAACCGCCATGGACCTTCTGGGCGTGGGATTAAGCGGCATGATCTGGATGATGTATCAGAACTGGCGGGAGAATCTGGGCTTCTCCACCGCGCTGCCGCATGGCAGTGGCTTTTCTCCCCTGGCCATACCGCTGCTGCGTGATATTCCGTTTGTCGGGCCGGCATTTTTTGAGCAATATCTGTTGTGTTATCTGACAATATGCCTGTGCGTTGGGGTCTGGTGGATGCTTAATCATACCCGGCTGGGACTGATTATTCAGGCACTGGGTGATGCGCCGGAGGCCTGCCATGCGGCCGGGGTTCGGGTGCGGCTGGGGCGGTCGATGTGTCTGCTGTTTGCGGGCACCTGCGCCGGAGCCGCGGGAGCTTATTTAAGCATTATGCAGACGCACGCATTTGCCGCCGATATGACCGGCGGAGAAGGGTTTGTGGTTTTGGCTCTGGTCATATTTGGCCGCTGGAAATTGCCGGGACTCGTCGGTGGATGCCTGTTTTTCGGCTTGATCAACAGCCTGCAGCAGACGCTGCAGACGGCGCGGTATACATCACAGAATTCCGTTCTCCACGCGCTGACGCACGTCCCGTTCCAGTTTTTTCAGATGTTGCCGTATCTTGCGGCCATTGCCGCTCTAGCCGTGATGTCCCGCAATTCCCCCGGTCCGCGCTACATCAACATTCCCTGGCCGAGCGCTAAAACCTGAGTTGAAACTGAACGATGGAAATAATGTTCTGCGCGTTAAGCACGGCATTGGTGCTGCTGCTGGAAACTGCCGCCGCATCAGGTATATAGATAACCGCGGTTTGCAGCCGGGCATTGCGGCCATAAATGTAGTAATTCATGCCAAGGCCATATTCATACATCTGGCGGTTTCCCGATTCGGTCAACAGTTCGCCGGCGCGACCGATGATCTGCCAGCGGTGGGGCAGCAGAAAGTAGCCGGCTTCACCATAATATGCGAACTCAAACACGCTGCTTCTGCCAAACGCGCTGATGAAATTATCGGTTGAAGCGCCCGCCGGCGGTCGGTCGTTGTATTGCTGGAAATAGGCCGTAACACTTGCGTCAAACCCTTCATATTTGATATGACCGTCGGCTGTGGCTCGATACAGCGAGCCGTTGGCGGGAAAACTCGGGTAGTAGCCCGCGCCATCCGGCGTGGCAAGGCCGGAGAGTTTTAAAGTTGTCTGCGGCGATGGGTAGGCATTGGGATCCGAATTTTGCTGCTCATATCCCAGCCCCACACCGACCATCCATGCCAGATTTGTGCGCTCCCGCATGTCCCCCTGCGTTCGAAAAATGCGCAATCGCCGGTCCGACCATTGTGCCCGCACGTAGTAGCCGAATCGATTGTCAACTGCGCCGCCCGGACTGCTGGCCTTTGATCCATTGTTAATCTGCATGTCGTAACTGAAGTGGTCTCTAAAAAGCCGCCCCGACAAATCCAGACCCATGGAGCGCTGGGCATTAAACGGCAAAGACAACAGGGGAAAAACGCCAAAGTCATCGCCCGTTACCGGATAGTCGCTTAAATAAGTGAATGGCACGCGCAATATTCCCGCGCGCAACACCACGGCTTTTGTAAAGCGGTAGCCGCCATACGTCGTTTTAAGCTGGAAATCACCGCTGGTATTACCCGAACCGGCAAAATCGCCGGAAATTTCATAGATCAGTTGTGGTTCAAAAATGTGTCCGGAAAATATCAGCCGGGCACGGCGCAACACAAATTCACTTGTATTGCCCACCGTCGGCGGGCCGATGGTGCTGCCATCGAGAGCAATGTTCTGGGCATTTTGCACTTCGCTGCTGGCAAAGGTGTATCCCGCCTGTACATAACCGCGAATCCTCAGACGAAACATCCCCTTCGGATCCGCGATAAAAAAGCCGTGATCATAGCCCGCGGTGGCGGACGATTTGAGTTCCTGCGCCTTGTGCCCGGCGCTGTTGAGCACCGATTCCACAATGGCCCGCACCTGGCGGGATCGCATCTGATCGTTGAATCGGCTGTCTTGCCGTGCCTTGAGTTGCCCGACTTCTTTCTGAAGCGCCTGGATTTCCTGCTGCAGTTGCTGCACCGTTGCGGCT
>JAJZJL010000183.1 GCA_021810145.1 Planctomycetota bacterium
CTGGGCACTTGGCCATTCCACGCTTTTGGTTCCCGATGGTCATCGGAATTACTCACGGTGGCGTACTGCTGAGAAAGAGAAAAAAGACACCCCCTCGGTTACGCCGCCACCTTTACGCCGGCCGCAGCTTTTAATAGTTTCTTGAGCCAGTCACTTGTATGCAGAAACCTGACCATTAACCCACCTTTCCACCAGGAACCCCGTTGTGCTGGCCGACGTAGGTGTACACTGCGGCTAAGCCTTGAACGGTTTTGTTGTCTGTAATGGCGTCATGTGGGATCAAAAGGTATTGCCATGGTTTCCCACCATTCTCTTTGGCGTGGGCCGTTGCGTGCCTGCACCATGTGGCGGCCGCGTCCGCTTTCGCCAGGACAGTCTTATCTTCCATCTCACTGGCCTGCTTAGGTTCACAAAGCAGTTTTGTGGTCTTTGTCTCAACTACAAAATCCGGTTCATAAGACTGATCATGGCTATAGTGTATCTGGAAGTCGCCCTTGGCCGGCTTAAACCACTTTAAGACTTCATCGTCAGACTCCAGAATGACCGCAAATCGGCGCTCGGGATCAGAATCAAACTTCTGTTCCGTATAAAGGCATTTGCCAAACCCACCAAACACCATTGAACCAATACGATCCCGCTGGCCTTCGGGAATCGTCATGCGATAATTCCGAATATTCTCATCAGCGCTCACGGCATAATTACTGGCCCGCAGGGTGTGGAATCCTTTGGTGACGTGAGCCTCATACGCAGCAGCCGATTCAACAAAATGCTGTTGCATCTGAGCATGGATCAGGTTCACCAAGGCCTGCTGATGGGACTGAAGCACATTGATCACTTCATCTTCATTTGCCAGATATGACCGCAGCCGTGCAACAATCTGGCCGGAGAGCTTATACAGCAACCCGGCATGTTCGTCATAGCTGATGTCATCATATTCTATCAACCCACGAACCAGATAATCCTCCGGGCGGCTCTCCGGTATGATCCCCGAGCCATCCCGCAGCCGATATCGCTGATTCTCATGTAAATGCTGAATCAGAATGTCCTGGGCAACCGGTTGCAGGTTAATGTTCCGAACATCAAGATCAAAATCCTCATACCGGCAGGTCACGTCGCCCCTGGGCACAACCACGATCTTCGGCACGTCAATGGACATCTCGCAGTACAACGCGGTAGTTTTTTGTACCACATCGGCGACGTCTACCGCCTCAACAGTACCTTCAAGCACACCCTGAGCCGGTCGTATAATTTCCTGCACCTTTTGTACAATCTCGCGCTGCACCTGGGCATCCTGAAGCTGCCCGCTTCCCTTCAGCCGTTCGTATTGCCTGATGATTTGATGTGTCGCATTAGCAACCGCCTGTTCTTCCGGCTTCTCAAACAGCTTCCTTTGCACAACGGTTGGTTGCCTATCTGCCGCAGGGTGGGCGGGAACAACGCCGCCGGAGATCATCTGCTCAAATCTGCTCTTTACCTCCACCATTTTTCGCCCGACTCCGGGAATTTCCCGCCCGATTATCACCCCAGCCCGGATGATTGAATTGGGATCGTTGGCGTGGTCCACAATCTCCTGGAACTTATCGTGCGACACAATGGTCAACCGGTCCACCGCCGACACGCCGACTCGCTTGCCGTAAGGCAAACGCAGGCCGCGCCCAATTGACTGTTCCACCAGCGTTCGCGAATTGGCCGCCCGCAACGGAACAATTGTGAAAAGGTTTGTTACATCCCACCCTTCCTTGAGCATATTAACGTGTATGACGATCTCGACCGGATTATCCGCATGCTCGACGGTCAGCAACTGCCGGACGACATCGTCTTTTTCCTCCCCACGGATGTTTGAATGAACTTGAATGACCTTACCCTTATACCGGCCTTCAAAAAATGTGTCACCCTCAATAACCTGTTGCAGGGCATTGGCGTGACTTGTGTCCGTCGCCACGACCAGCATGAAAGGCTTTACCATTGGCTTGTCATTGTTGCGGGCGTACACTTCCAACTCAATTTTGGTATTCTCGTGAATACGCACGCCGTCTTCAAGTTTAACTTTTTCCAATCCCTCGGCCGAATAGGCATTGGCGTCAAAATTCTCGCGTGTCGCCACGGCGGGTTCTTTCACGAACCCGTCATTCATCGCCGATGCAAGCGGATAGCTGTAAATAATATTCTTAAATGAAACGGCCTTCCCGCCGCTTTCCTCCTGCGGCGTGGCGGTTAATTCCAGGCCGAAAATCGGCTTAAGCTCATTGATGGCCCGCACGCCCGCTGTCGCCCTGTAGCGGTGGCTTTCATCCATCAATATCACCAGGTCATCCAGGGCGGCCAGATAATCAAAATAGCTCTGACCTATATATTCCCCCAGCCGTTTGATGCGTGGCTCGCTACCGCCGCGTACCTCGCTGTTGATCTTCGATATATTGAAGATATTGACGTGGATACCTTCGTCAAACAGGTTTTTGCCTCGAACACCGGTGCCGGATTCATAATTATCCCCCGTAATGACCACCGGCGGGGTCGTCGTGAATTCGCCGATCCCCTTGAAGACATACTTTGGCGTGTTGGGGGTAAAGTCGACAATCAGCTTGTTGTAAATGGTCAGGTTGGGTGCCAGCACGAAGAAATTCTGAATGCCTTCGGCTTGATGGAGATATGCGATGAAGGCTCCCATCAAGCGCGTCTTACCCACGCCGGTTGCCAATGCGAAGCACAGCGATGGAAATTCCCGCTCAAAATCTTCAACGGTCGGGAACTCGCTCCTGATCGCCGGCAGGGCCGTGGCCATATCCGCATCTTTCGCCAATTCCACAATCTCGCAGACGCGGGCGAGAATTTCCAGGGATTCCCGCTGCGGGGGCCGCAGACTCAAGCGGTTACTGATCGCATTGACGTGCTGAGTGGCCATAATTACTTCCCCTCCAGCCGCTTGATCTGGCGATCAAAATCAGAAATGAACTCGGCATCCTGCCGCTTGCGGAATACCTCGTACTGGGCCTCAGCTTTCAATTTGGCTTCCAGGGCGGTGATTTTCCCCTTATCCATCAGAATCGGGTAATTGGATAGCTCCAGAAAACTCTGCAACAACCGCACCCAATCCGCCATTTTCGTCAGGATGCCCCGCTGGGCGCGGTTTTCCGCCAAATCCAGATACGCCGAAACGATCTGGTTGAGTTCCTGGACATGCTTGCGGTTCAAATAGTTCTTGGCGACCGTTACATCGGATTTGAGTATCTTCCCCTTCGGAGCGTGCTTCCATGTGGTCAATCCCATATACGGCAGCGAGGCGTCCGCTGATTGGTAGATGATCTCAGCCGCGGTCCTGCCGGTAATTGCCCAGTGCAGCTTATTTTGAACCGTCGCGAAGAACTCCTTCGTAATCGGGGCATCTTTGTCATAGTCAACCGATGTGGCATAGATGTCGGTGATCTTCTGATAAAACCGCCGTTCACTGGCCCGGATTTCGCGGATTCGTTCCAGCAGTTCGTCGAAGTAATCCCGGCCAAACAACGCCTTGCCCTGCTTGAGCCGCTGGTCATCGAGCACGAAGCCCTTGATGATAAATTCCTTGAGCGTTCGTGTGGCCCAGATGCGGAACTGTGTGGCCTGGTAGCTGTTCACCCGATAGCCGACCGCGATGATCGCGTCGAGGTTGAAATATTTTGTCCTATACGCCTTCCCATCGGCGGCAGTTGTTTCCAAAATGGAAATAACTGAATCCTCGACCAACTCGCTCGATTCGAAAATATTCTTCAGATGTTTGCTCACGGCCGGAATTTGCACGCCAAATAGCTCCGCGATGGCCTTCTGCGTCAGCCAAAGCGTCTGGTCCCGCAACATGCATTCAACGCGCACATCGCCGTCCGGCGACTGGTACAACAGCACTTCGCCGTGATCAGGGGTGTTATCTTCATTTCCTTCCGGATGTTTCCTAGTCATTCATCGCCCCCTTCGTGTCGAAAGGTAATGGCCCTGTATCCTTGCCCTCGCCAGTGCCCAATCTGCGCTCATCTGCGGTTCTGAAATACTGTGGCTTAACTGGTTCGTTAACCGCAGATGGCGCGGATGGGCGCAGATATTGATTTACCAGACGTTTATGCTCCAAGCGGGGCGTTGCAAAGTTAAACAGCAAGGCCCGCTGCAGACCGGTCGCTTTGAGGTAATGAAGAACCTGCGCATCTTCTATTTCCGTGAGTTTCCTGATTGCCTTAAGTTCGACGATGATCTCTCCGTAGCAAAGGAAGTCAGCCCGGTAAGGCGTGGAAAGCGGGTGCCCCTTGTAGATCACCGGTATGGCATATTCCCGTTGAAACGCAATGCCACAATTGATAAATTCCCGCTCGAGTGCGTCCTGATAGACCGCCTCCAAAAAGCCACTGCCCAATACGCCATGAACTTCCATCGCCGCACCGATGATCGCGAATGTCTGCGGGTCTCGGCTAACCGCAGATGGCGCAGATGTACGCAGATGATAATTTGAATCAGGGCTTTTCATGCAGGCCTTCCGTCATCAACATTGAATAGCATTGGTTCCCGGGCCTCCGCTTTCGCTTTCCCAAACATCCTGACTTTCTTTTCCCGGTCCTCCAATCTGCGATTACCTGCGAAATCCGCAGTTAAAATACCGTTTGAACCAGTGTACTTCCGAACCGCAGATGGCGCAGATGTACGCAGATGATAATTTGAATCAGGGCTTTTCATGCCGGCCTTCCATCATCAACATTGAACAGCATTGGTTCCCGGGCCTCCGCTTTCGCTTTCCCAAACATCCTGACTTTCTTTTCCCGGTCCTCCAATCTGCGCTCATCTGCGCCATCTGCGGTTACTTC
>JAJZJL010000063.1 GCA_021810145.1 Planctomycetota bacterium
TATCACCGTTCCGCTGGTCACCCCAACTATCACAGAGCACGCGCTCTTTATACGTGACCCGGTGAATGGCCCCGAACCGGGCCCGTGTAACACCCAAGACGACGCCCAGCAGGAAGTCACATTTCCTCCGGTCGTTCGCGTGTCGTTCCAGCCCGAACCTACATCCTCTCCACGTCCACAACACATTCGAGCTATCGCCCGGAAAGGACACCGGCGGAAGGGGGAACAGCGTGGTTGGCGCAGCCTTCGCCGTTGGCTTGCCTTTGTGTTCGCAGCCAGCGGCGGCCGATGCAGCCGCAGCCAACGCCAGAAAAATTATGGATAAACGCAGGCCTCCTGGCCGGGTGAACCGCTTCGCAATATTCAGACAACTAAACTTCATACTAAACCAACGAGCTCACGGGAAATAATATAGCGCACCGGGCCGCACGGTCAGTTCATCGGCCGACGGACCAGAGGTCGCTCCCGGCGAGCCGCCGCCGGAAACCTGAAACACGCTGGCGGCAACCGCCCGTGTCGAAACATCCCAGGCAACTGAAGACCCGTTCCAAGCCGCAGTTGCGCCCCAGTCCACCTCGGCGTAGGCGCTGTAGAAAGCGTCGACGCTGCTGGTGTAAGCAACCGACCCGTCGGCAGCAACGCAAAGCATTGCGACGGCCGTGGAAGGCCTGGTAGCGGTCGGGCGTCGGCCGGGCGTCGCGTCGTCGTGACTCCTCGCTTCGCTCATCGTCCCGCCGACGCGCCGGGGCACATTAGACATCCTGGCGCGTTTTGTTTCCATCGCTTTCAACATGCAAAGATGGCACATTTTTCCCCTTACATCATTTCTGATCCGTCGGCACCGGAACACGGGCAACGGCGGTGAGTCTTACCGGGCCAAAGAGTCCGGATGAGTGGAGCCGCGATTTTTTTGTATAGTAGCTCCACGTCTCAAACGTGTAACGGTGTTTTGAAGGGCGCGGTGTCTGATGAATAACCCATGCGGGGAAGCGAACCAGCGGCCGCCCTACGCCCCTGTCCCGCCCCCAAGCGCTCCCCCATTGCAAATCTGATGGATGCTGCTGATCTCCAATGAGTCTGTTTACCCAGGTGTTGGTAACGGCAATGCGAATTCGGTTGTTGCCCGGCTTCACTGCACCGGTGATATCAATCTTGAACGGCGCATGCCAAAGCACACCCAGGTCATGACCGTTCACCCAAACCTGCGCCAGATCATGCAGCGATCCCAGATGCAAAATCACCCGCTTTTGCGATCCAATAAACCCTGCCGGAATCGATATTGTCCGGCGATATACGCCGGTGCCGGAAAAGTACTTTATGCCCGTATTCGCCGATGCTGTCCATGAGATTAACTTTGTGAATACCACATGCTTTGGTGCGCCCCAGCCCGGCGTAAAGCTGACCTGCCACGGCCCGGCGATCGCTTCGGGTGTCGGTAACTTCGGTACATTTACCACCTGTTTGCGGCCCGAGGCAAATTGAAGCGCATAGTCTCCCGGCTCTGCTGCGCACAGTTCAAGTTGACCGTTGGGCTGAAGATCAATGGAGGCAGTATCGGACAGGTGGTTATTCCGGCGGATCGCGGTTACCGCATCCAGGCCTGCCGAAGAATGTCGAAATACAACAAATACCGATGCCAGCGGTCCGAGTGTCAAGGGCACATTGGTGCGCCCGTCAGTGCTGGTAAAATCGCCATCAGTTACACGCCGCCCGGTATCCGGCTGCCATAATTCAGGGATTTTTCCCGCAACCCGGAAGGACGCCACCGCATGAACCAGGTGCCGGGACCGATTAACCACAAAATAAATATCCATATCCGGCGTATGCCGGTGAATGGCGGTCAGCGGGAAAAACGGTATGGAGAGCATTGCATTTTCGTGAACGTGAGCGGTCGCAGGCTTTCCGCCAAGCGTGTAATTCACGGTGAGATGTTTGATATGCCCGTAGGCCGGATCACCTCCGAATGCCGCATTATCAACCCGCATGGACAGGCTCGTGCCGCCATTATCCCGAACCAATTTCCGCAACAAAGCGGTGACATCTACCCGTCGGCCCGCGCCGGGGGCGGCATAAATGGCGGACTTGATGACAATTTTTCCGCCGCTTGCCGAGGCAATGGAAAAATCAGGTTGAATGCCAAGTTCAGCCAATACCGCGGACACCGGCTTATTCCATACAACCCGCCCCTTGCCAAATCGGTGCTCCTTGATATTAACGCCATTGCAATTACCCCAAACATCACGGCCGATTGCGGCAACAACCTCGTCGCAATGCGGATAATCCGTGAGGCTCGGGGACCGCGTGGGTCTGGGGCCGATGACCGTGGCCCCGGCGGCGACAAGTTTACGGAGTTTTTCCGCCACCTTCGGCGGCATCTGCGACGAATTCGGCAACTGCATAACCGCATAAGCGCGACCATCCGGCAATGTAATTCTGCCGTTGTGAACCGTCGCATGTTCAAATTGTGACAGGCTTAAGGCGTCTTCAGAAAATCCCTGAGGATTGCTGTTAAGCGTGCAGGTGTCACATACCTGCGAACCTTGTTGTAACAGGGTCTGGCAGCGATTGATATAGGTAAAGAAGGCAATACCGGGCTTGAACCAGGTCTGGTTTTCACCAAAATGCGTGCCCCACCATCCCATGAGTATGCCCGGCTTGTATCGCCTGTTCAGCGCCTGTTCCGCCCAGTCGTGCAGATAGCACTTATTGACGCCACTGAGAAAGCCACCATCCAATGCGGGTTTCAAAAACGCCGGCGTTTCCGTCATGCGGCTGGATAAGGGGGCACCCGTGAGCGTTTCGGCCCCGACCAGAGTGCGGCCATCGGCCCGCGCCGCGCCTGCGACATTTCCGGCAATACCCGTGCGGCTGGAATTCCAGAATTCCCCCATCGTTATATCGCAGGATGCCGCCGCGGCAATCGTGTTAAATGGGCCGGTATAGGGTTCCAGACACATTTTCATGTGCGCTTTATCAATAAGTTTGCGGTACACGTCAAAGTCTTTTTTGACAAATAACTGAGAAACCGTGCGGGCCATATCGTAGCGGAATCGCTGGGAAAGCTCCGGGCTGCCGATGGTTACACCGCTTAAAACCGGAAGCCACGGCAGCGGATCATAGTGGCGCATCGTGATAAAATCACGGCGAAAATGTTTGGTCCAGTTCTGCGGACCGGCTTCGTAGCTGTCAAATAGCAGGTGATCGAATGTATTTCCCACCGCCGGGCCAAGGTGCTTCTGCAGAGCCTTTATGACATGTTCAATATGGAATGTGGCGGCTTTGGCACTGAGCTTGTCCGCCTCGAGGGAATGTACGGTTCCATGAGGCCCGATCAGACTGTCAGGAACCGGATGGTCGGTCATGGCGGTGGAACTGTATCCAATGCGAAAGATGCGCCATTTACCGGCCGGTGCCCGCCATACAAGCCGGCCGTCAGCTTTCATATCGGCCGCAATATTCCTGATTTCCGCAGGCTTAACCACCGCCGTATCCGGCAGAGCCAGTACGGTAATGGGCCGATAGAAGCCCAAGCGTGTCGGGGGCTGCTTGAGTTGCACGCTGATCTGTGCCGGACCTTTAACGGTTGTAACGCTCCATACCACCATCTTCATGGAAAGCGCCGGCGTAATCCATGGCCCGCCGCTGGCGTCCCATCCCGGACAGTTTTCCATGCCCAACTTCAGTCCGAGACCTTTGGCGATATGCACGGCATATTGCACGCGGCGCCAGAATCGTGGGCTCCAGTACTTCACTGGCTTGGGCAATCCACTGTTGGCAATAAGTGGTGCCACGCCGGCCTGAGAACCAATCGGGCAAATGGTGGCACCGGCCACGCCGGCCTTCTTCATCGCGGTAAGATCGCGCTTAATGCCGTATCGGCTGACCGTAAGCCCCATCCAATGCCACCAGACATATAATCGATACCGCGCCGGCGGTGATTGAAACTCCTGTGCCAACGTAGCGGGCGCAGCGGCACGAACGGTGACAACGGTGCCGCTGAAGAAGAACATGAATAGCACAAAACAGGCACACCCGGCCGTGCCGGAACGAAGCATGTGTTTGACTGTTGATTGCATAGACAACCTCTCGGAATATTCGCGATTTCTGGCTGCATGAATTATCTGCATGAATGAAACGATAAACCAACACGCTCACTTTGCCAAGCTGACCCGATACGCCGGCGTGCCTGTGACCGCTTCTGCAACATCCATGCGATCGGTTGCGAACACCATGAAAAAGCGAGAAGTGACCGGTGCCCCTCGGCACACCCGGGAAGCAACGAGCACACTGATTTTGGGGTGCGGCGGGTATCTGCGATGGTGAATCGGATTAGCTTCCTGGCAGAATGGGATGGACCGCGGATACGGGGAAGGTTTTCCGAGGGTACTTCGATGCACTCGTTATCCGTTCAATCCGTGTAATCAGTGGTGATGTGAGTTAAACCCCTGACGATGGAAATCACATTGCAAGAATTGAATTCCCGCTCCGGTGATCGAGCTTACCGGGAAGTCTTGTTGAATGGACCGCCCCGGCGCGCACGGGGTAAACTCTCTAAGCGGATGACGCGGATACGGGGGGCAAATCCCGGCGAGCCGGGAACCAATAGCCCATGATCAATAACCACTAATTAGTGACACAGGTTTGGCGATCCCCTGCGCGCCAGAGCGGAAGGCGGCTCCGGCAAGTGAAGATTCCTGTTCCAAGATACAGATGCTCAATGCCAAATGCTCGGTGCTCAATGCGCTGCATCCGCGCTATCCGTGCCGGAGCTTTACCCCGTGCGCCCCGGGGAACAATAATGTGACAACTTTAGATCAGGAGTTGACATTGGTTATGGCCTTGCCTGATTCGCGCCGAAAACTGCTGATGAATGGCACGCCGGCGGCAGACCGGATTCTCAACGCCCCGTGGGTACGGCCGCCGGGGATGATAGGGCCGCAACCGCGGCACTTGCTTACCGCGCAACGGACGGGAGCATTTACTTTTTCACCGGTCCCGGTGTGAGAACAGTGAGAACAAAAAGGTGCTTGGACGGATATTGTGACGGCGGCATGTGATAGGGAATAATCCGTGCCGGTAAATGAGCCAGTTGCGGAGATACAAAAATAAGATCCGTCGGCCATGGGCTGTATACATGATCGGTATAATTCTCCCATGTCCCCCATTGCTGGCCGGGCTTATGCAGCGCGTAGTCAAATGTATCAACGAGCGGCACCGTGGCTGGCGTACCGAGAAGCGCCTGATAAATGGCGTGCTCGGTTCGAGAATGATTCATATCGCCCAGAAGAACCGCGTGCGCGGCCGGGTAGCGGCGTTGCCACTTTGTTAAAATTTCATGGAGCTTTTCGGCACTTTTTGCGGCGTTGGTTTCCCAGTGACGCAGGTGCACATCCAGCACAATCAAATCGGGAAATAGCCGCATACGATCATGGAGCACCGCAAGCGAAAAATAGGTATTCTCGGTGGGGTTGCTCTGCGGATGATGCGGACGCACCCGCCCGTAAGTACCGGCAATACGGCGGAAGCGATCCCGGCGATACCATATCTGATTCCATGTGCTTAACGGACCGGCCAGCGCGGAAATCAGATTGCGATGAATGGCGGCACCATCGGGGAAGTGGCCGTAAGCCGACAAATGCGCCGCCAGCCAGGCGGTTTGAGCGGGGGTTGAGGCCTGCATGCCGATGATGTCGGCGCGGATACGCCCGAGCACTTTCAGCAACATGGTACGGCGTATCGCCCAGCTATGGATTCCTTCATGCGGTCGCAGCAGATTGATATTGGCGGTAAGCACGCGAATATCCGGCGACTTCGGCAGATGTAATGTGGAAGTGGAGATGGGAACGGTCGATCTCGGCGGCGGGCGTAACCAGATAAACGCGACGATTCCGGCAACAGCCGCCATAAAAATAATGAACCAGGTCGTTCGGTGAGGCAAATAGCGTAGGCGCATGAATTAAACTCGTTTCTGAATATTTTTTTCGGCGGAAAAATTCTTCTTTATCAGGTGATCCACCAGCGATGGAAATGCCGCGGCAAAGGCCAGCGCATAACGTACGGGCGCATAGGGCCATAATTCAGGCCGGGGATGCTCAATAAGGCGAACCATTTTCTTCGCCACCCACTCGGCACTTTGCGTTTTCCCCAGACCGTCAACACGCTTTCCGCTGCGCTCGGTGGCGCGCTGGAAAAATTCCGTATCCGTTGTGATCGGATGTACCGTGCTGACATGAACGGATTTTCCGGACAATTCAATTCGCTGGGCCTCCGCCAGCGCAAGCTGGGCGGACTTGGTCATGGCATAGGCTCCCATTTGCGGAATCGACCGCCTTGCAATAGCGGAAGATACAACAATAATGTGGCCGGAATGCTGCTCAATCATAATTGGTGCCGCGGCGGCCATGACATACCATGTGCCCATGACATTGACGCGCCATATTTCCTCCATCTGCTTTTCTGACATCAGATGCACGGCCGCGCGAAGACCGTAACCGGCGTTGGCGATAGCCACATCCAATCGGCCAAATTGTTCTTTGGCGGCCTGGACAGCGCGGATAACATCGTCGCGGATGGCGACATCGCAAGGCGCAATAACGACCCGCGATCCCAGAGCTTTGGCCTTATCAGCCACCTCCCGCAGTTTATCCATTCGCCGTGCCGCCAGAACCAGACTCGCCCCGCGCTGCGCCAGTGCCAGGGCACACGCCGCGCCAATTCCTGATGAGGCACCGGTAATTAAGACAACCTGTTTCGAGATATCCAAAGGCATTTCACACAATCCAATTCCGTTTATTCCACCGCATGATGCATATTATAGCGGGTTCTTACTGTGCGGCCTGCGTGGCAGCCGGTGGCGACCGCGGAACCAGCACTTCATCGGACCGGACATCGAGATACGCTTTTCCGGCGTCAATTCGATGATATTGCTGATACACATCGCTGAGCAACTGCAGCTTTCGCGATGCGGGCACTTCATAAAAGCCTTCCCGCCCCGGCGGAAGACCCCAGTATATTTGTGTTCCAAATCGCGTTTTGAGGATTATTTTAGGGGTAGTCGAGGGAACATGGACATACATATTTGCCAGATCCACGCTTTGAATCTCGCTGGAAAACCGGTGACCGGACAATAATGCAATCATCTTCAGCCCCAGTTTAACACCCCGCCCGGAAAACGGCCGGCCTGGTGCCGGAACTGTCACGGTAATGCCGCTGATGCGCATTAACCAGTTGAGTTGCGGCAAATCCACGGCGGTGTATGCACCGGGGAGGCGAAGGCCATGCGGACTGAGAAGATAATATTTTCCCTTAACTGAAATAAGGGCGGCAGGCCGACGGTATTGGCAGGAGATTTCGATAATCTGTTCGTGCGGCAACCAGACCCGTCGCACATAATTAACGCGCTTGATCCAGGCGTTGAATCCGTGCGCCTGATCCGTGATAAAATGGCGCGCAAGGATCTGAAGTATTTGGCCGTCCAATGGATTGCGCAGTTCGGCTGCGTACTCGGGGTGCTGCTTGTTAAAAATGGTATATTGCACCGCCTCGGCGGCCAAAGCATTTAAAATGGGCGCTGCCAACCAGGGTGGTGCGCCAATCATAACAATGCTTTTTAACGGCCGATTGCGTGCGCGCTGAGCCATGAGCATTTTGCCGTAGACGTTCAATCGTGAAAAGCCTTCCACCAGCAAGGCGATTACGAGCAATACCAGACAAAGCATCAGCGTGCTGCGTATCCAGGGAACCTCCCATGGTCGATGGGATGTTGATCGGTAGCGGTTTTTCTTCATGACGTTTTCAGCGCCTGTTTCAACGGTTTGTTTCGGCCTTTACACCCGCCGGAGCGGTTGGTCGATCACGAATCGCCATTGCCGCAAGCTGTTCGCATAAATCTTCAAAAGAGATTCCAGCCCTCGCCGCAGCCTTCGGCAGCAGAGAGTGGCTGGTAAAGCCCGGTAGTGTATTAAGTTCCAGAACCATCGGTTCCATGGTGGCCTGATCCACCATAATATCGACGCGCGCCAGATGGCGAGCACCGATGCACTGATACGTTTCCAATGCCAACCGGGCGACTTTCTCTAAAACGGCCGCTGGCAACGCAATATCGAAAAGGTATTCGGTGTCTTCTCGCGTGTATTTGGCCTGATAATCGTAAAACGCCACCACCGGCCGAATGTGTATAATCGGCAATGCCCGCCCATCCAGAATGCCAACGGTTAATTCAGGGCCGGAAATGAATCGTTCCACAAGCATGGCTCCATATTGCGGCAAGAATTCCGCAAGCGCTGCGCGGGCCTGTGTGATATCCGTACATATTCTGCAGGCCACAGAACTGCCGTCAGCAATGGGTTTGATGACACACGGGTAACCAATGCCGCTGCGGGGAGTCCAACTGTCCTTGTATTTTCCGCTGCTGACAACCTGCCAGTTCGGCGTGGGGATACTCTTTTCCGCCAGAACGCTCTTGGCGGCCACCTTATCCATGGCCAATTTCGAGGCGGCCGGACCGGACCCCACATAAGCAATGCCCCGAGCCTCCAGAATTTCCTGTAATTGACCATCTTCGCCAAATGTTCCGTGCAGAGCCGGAAAAACCAGATCCGACGGGCGATGGTCCAATGCCGAAAGATTATCCGGGCCAATATCAGATTCGAAAACCGTGTGCCCTCTGCTGCGAAGCGCGGCGGCGATCTGCGCGCCGCTGGCCAGAGATACGTCGCGCTCCCGGGATATACCGCCGGCCAGCAGTGTTATATTCAGCGGCTTAACTAAAGCATTCATGGTGTTCTCCTGAAATCAGCGCCGCCGGGCGGCCAACTTACTGGCGATACAGAGAAATAACGCCGATCCACGCAATGAGTATATACGTAAAGCACCGGTAAGCGTTTACCAGATCACCACTTCACTTTCCAGTTCAATACCGGTTTTTTCGCGCACTGTTTTTTTCGCCAGTTCCATCAATGCTAATACATCAGCACTGGAGGCACCGTGCCGGGCGATAATGAAATTTGCATGGTGCGAGGAAATTTCGGCGCCGCCGATCGTGCTTCCCTTCAAGCCGGCTTCATCAATAAGCTTGCCGGCGGACATGCCATCGGGATTGCGGAAAATGCAACCGGCGCTGTTGTCCTTTAGTGGCTGGGTGTTGCGTTTATACATCCAGATTTCCTTGACTCTCTGGCCCAGACGATCCGGATTTTCGGGGGTCAGTTCAAATAGTGCATCGAGAATGAATTTGGCGTTGATATTGCTGCGACGATAGGCAAATACCAGATCATCGCGCTGGCGTGTGAATATCTTCCCGAACGAATCCATCACGGTCACTTCCGCAACGCTTGAACCGATATCGCCAAATGCGCCACCCGCGTTCATGCGAATTTCACCGCCGACGGTCCCGGGTATACCGGCCTGACACTCCAGACCCGCCAAACCGGTTTTTGCCAGTTCCAGCACCAGCTTAAGAACGTCTTTTCCGGCCCCCACACGCACCATCCGGTCATCAATGACGACTTGTTTAAATGCCGGATGCGCCAATGAAATCACCGCCCCATCAACGCCCTGATCGCGCACCAGCAGATTGGCGCCACCACCGAGCACGTACATGGGTATGTTGTTCTCATGTAAGCGCTTGACCACCTCCGCAAGTTCTTCATGGCTGCGTGGCTCAACAAAATAGCGGGCCGGACCTCCCAGATGAAACCAGGTTCTGGGGGCCAGCGGCTCGTCCAAGCGAACAATATTTTCAAAGTTGGTGTACCAAATCATGCGTTATTTCCCAAACCGGTCCTGCACCCATGGATACGACAAGGTCGCCCTGTTTTAATTCCGTTTTCAGCGCGGTCACAACCTCCGGAAATGTCGGAATATAACGCCCGCATCGGCCATTGGCCACAATGCGATCAACCAGAACCTGCGCATTGATCGCTTTGATATCCGCTTCGGTATCCCGTGCGACATAAATATCCGGGACAACAACGATGTCCGCACTGGAAAAACTGGCGGCAAATTCCTCCAGCAGGCTGCGTGTGCGGCTGTGCTGATGCGGCTGAAATATGCAAATCAGCCGCTGCGGCCGGTATAATTCGCGCAAACCCGCCAGCGTCGAGACAATTTCCGTTGGATGATGGGCATAATCATCAACAATGGTGATTCCGCGAATATCCCCCAGCAACTGGCTGCGGCGATCCGCCCCGGTAAAAGATTCAATCGCGGAGGCGATGACATCCCAGGAAACATGACAATGCCTGGCAATCGCCGCCGCCACGAGGCTGTTACCGATATTATGCCGCCCGGGAATCCGCAGCGCCAATTGTGCCGCTTTTCGCCCCTTGTATGACACCCAATAAGAAAGTCGGCCATGTGCGGATTGAATATCCGTCGCCAGCCAGTCCGGTGTACCGCTGAGGCCGTAGCTTTCCACCCGGGCCTTGGCCAGTGCCGCCGCTTCCTGGCACCATGGATTTTCTGAACTTGTGATCATCACACCGTCGGGGGCAACCTGCGACATGAACTGTCCAAACGCGGCGGTAATATCATGGATGTCACGATAATAATCAAGGTGATCCGGCTCCACATTCAAAACCGCGGCAATCCGCGGATGCAGATTCAGAAAGCTGCGATCAAATTCGCAGGCCTCGGCAATAAAATACTCCCCTGTACCGCCATGGGCGGAGCCGCCCAACTGCCGGGAACTCGCACCGATGATATACGACGGATCAATACCCGCCCGAGACAAAATATAAGCCACCATTGACGTGGTTGTGGATTTCCCGTGCGTGCCGGCTATGGCGATACCATGTTTGACCCGCATGACACGTCCGAGCATTTGAGCATATTTGAATATGGTAATTCCGGATTTCCGCGCTTCGAGCAGTTCCGGATGATCCGGCCGTACCGCGGCGGAATGCACCACGTATTGAGCATCCTGCGGGAAACTTTCACCTGACTGATGAAAGGTTATCTCAACGCCCATTTTCGAGAGCTTTTCCGTCGCGGAAGTGCTCCTTCGGTCGGAGCCGGATACAACCGCTCCCATTTGCGTGAGCATCTGGGCCAGGCCACACATGCCGCTGCCGCCTATGCCGATAAAATGCACCCGATGCCCACGGAACTGATCATCCTGCACGTTCCGGCTCGTTGCGGTTTGCATGTCGTCCCCTGAGATATCTGTCTGGAAATCAACGATTTCCAGCTTTTCTGCCGACGGCTTGGATAGTTTTCCGCCGGTAACGCTTACCATTGTCGTGCCTCCTTGCGCTGTTGTTCTGCGGAGTTATGCCTCCGCGGCTTGTAAGAAAACCAACCGTGCTTGCTTGTGTTCACGCGTGCTCTCCCCGGAATGCATGAATCTGCTTCAAAAGCCACTGTGCCACCACCTCGGCTGCCTGTGGCCGGGCCTGAGACTGTGCCGCCATCGCCATTTCGCCGAGCCGATCCGGCTCAGTAAGCAAACGCATGAGCACCGGCTTAAGCTCGGCTGCATTGTGCGAGGGATCCTTCGTATCGGGCACGAGAATGGCGGATCCGGCCGCACAGAGCTTCCCGGCATTGGCATACTGATGACGATCCTTATGAAACGGATACGGCATAAGAATAGCCGGCACCGCCATGCACGACAGTTCCGCGCAGGTGCCGGCCCCGGCGCGGGCAATGGCCAAATCCGCCATCGACCATACGGCGGCCATATCATCACAATAATCCATGATTTTCCAGTGAATATCCGGCCAGCGCGGCGCCAGAACCTGCAATTCACGGGCGTGTTCCATGCCCGCAAGGTGCAGAATTTGCCAGCGTGTACCGCCCGATCCATTGAGCAGATGCCGGATTTCCGGGTCGTTAAGCAAAATGGCAATGGCGTGGTTAATTGTTTGCGCCCCCAACGATGCGCCGGTAACCACCAGCGTTTTTCTATCCGTGTCCAGTCCCAGTTTTTCAGCGGCCAAATCCCGGCGCATCCGCGTGAGGGTTGAACGCACGGGACAACCTACAACCTGTGTATGGTCCGCATACCGTGCGGAGAGATCCTCCATGGGCCATTGCGCAAAGATGATGTTAGACCGCTTCATCAGGAACCGGTTTGCCCGGCCGGCAAGTGCATCAGGATTTACCAGCCCCACCGGAATATTTCTTTTGGCCGCCTCATATGCTACTGCGCCGGCGGCGTACCCGCCCAAGGCCAGGACCGCCGCAACCTGATGTTGAGAAAAAAATGTCTGCCAATACCGGCAGGTTTGATGCCACGCCATGTAAAATTCCGGCCAGTGCGCCGGATTGGTGCTGAACGGCTTGATACTTTGTGGGATATAATCGGGACCTGCCGCGCCCAGCAGCCGCTGATCTATTTTTCGCGGTGTAGCCGCCCAGACAACCTTCAATTTGTATCCTGTGGGTGCCAGCAGGTGCCGCAAATGCTCCGTTACGGCCAATCCGGGATAAATATGTCCACCCGTTCCCCCTCCGGCCATGACCACATATATCGATTGATCATCAGCCGCGGGTTGCTTCGCCGGTGCAACTGATGATTGCTCCGAGGAGGAATGTTCGGCCTTGGCTGACGTATTGGGTAAGATCATGATGCACCGATCCCGGCTGATTTCTCCACCAACGAAAGTCCCCGTGATGAGCCGCGCGAAGAGCTTTTGCCGCCGCTGCCGCGATCGCCGGCTTCCAGCCGGTTGACCCGCTCAACACTCATCACCAATCCGATAGCTCCGGCCGTGAGAATCCAGCCCGTTCCACCCGATGAAATCAAAGGCAAAGCGATCCCCTTGGTGGGCACGGTTACGGTGACCACGGCTATGTTCATTGCGGCCTGCAATCCGATCATGGCGGTACAGCCAAAGGCCAGGAGCTTGCCGAATAAATCCTGTGATCGCCGGGCCACCTGCCAGCCGGAAAAAAGCAGTGAAAGATACAATAAAATCACCATCATGCAGCCGAAAAAGCCGAGTTCTTCGGCGATCAGACTGAATATAAAATCAGTATTATCTTCCGGCAAATAGCCCATTTTCTGTATGCCATCACCTAGTCCGCGACCCCAGAAACCGCCACTGGCAAAAGATAACAGCGATTGAATGGGGTTGTATCCCGCGCCTTTGGGATCCATGTGCGGATGCATGAAAATCAGCAGTCGCTCTCTGCGATAGGGTACATGCCAGACCGCAAAATAAAGCACAACCAATGCGGGCGGCAGAAGCATGGCGATGTGCCACCAGCGGCATCCGGCCATTAACATCAACAGAACGGAGATTCCCGCCACCAGAGCGGCGGTACCGAAATCTTCCTTTAATATCAGAGCGCTCGTAGCGCCGACAATGGCCATAAGCGGCACAAAGCCTTTCCAGAAACTGCGTATCTGCTGCCCACGATGCACCGCATAGACACTGATAAACAGCACCAGTGACCATTTAGCCAATTCTGACGGTTCAAAGCTCAGCGCATGTGATCCAACGCGCAACATCAGCCATCGCTTGGCACCGTTTATATCCGTGCCCAGACGTGTGAGCACCAGGGCCAGACATATCACACTCAGTACCACGAGCACACTTGGAATGCTTAGCGCCAGGCGGCGGCCAATGAGTCGGCGGTAGTCGAAACGCCATAAAAAAATCAGCAACACCATAGCCAGAAAGGCGTGGATGACTTCAACATTCATTACCAGCCGCACAAACCAGTTATGCACCATCAGACCAATGCGGGCGTCCGCGCTTTGTGTCATCAGCAGGCCTATGCCCAGAAGAGCCATGCATGCCGCCAGCATAAGCTGATCGTAGGTCAACGTCACCGGGCTGAGCTGCACGGAAAATCGACGTGACGCTTGCGAAATGGAGATTTCCGACTGCGATTCGGCGGAAGCCGCGCGGCCCTTCGCCCAGGTCACGCGGCTCGGCCAATTGATCGGATTGCGAAGGCCAGCCATTACATACCCTCCCGGCTTAACAAAACAACCCGCGCATTGTTACTTTCAGTTCGATCCATGGACGAAACAAACGCCACTGGCGCACGCAGGATCAGTGTGCTTAAAGCAGCAACGGTATCACCGTAACCACACTGACAATCAACAGTGCGGGTGTTCACACATGATTCGGATAAAGAATGTTGTCGTAACACTTTCACGCCGCAGCCAATTCCATGCCGCCTGTTCGGAACCATCCTTGTATCCCGCCACCTGGAACGCCCAGCACGCGAGAGTCAGCCTGAACCGATCTATTAAAGACCGATAAGCAGCAACCATTATAAACATATTTTCGTTGATTGCCGCATGTTTGGATCAGTTTTTCTTCTCTTTTTCCTGTAACCGCCGCCAAGCCGCTGTTTTTCGTAAAAGCATTTCTTACCGTTTTATTTGTACCTCGCCAGGAACCGCCTCCTGGCATGAATAATTGGCTGCGCAAAGCTGCGGTGGAGCCGAATGTACCAACTGCGATTGTTGGCATGCTGGAAATCATCGGGCGTACAAATCTGGGCCGCCAACCGCGTTTTATGCTTGTAAAAATGGTACCAATCTTCCTTCTGCAAGCGGCGCAGTATCCACCGCGACAAAAGATTGTCCTTTTCACCGTGCCGACAGAAAAACGAGATCTGAAAATCAATCAGGTATGGTTTACCGTCCGCGCCATAGAGAATATTTTCCCGCTTGTTGGTGTCCACATACGCGATACTACGGGCATGGATTGCATTGAGCAGCGACTCCAGGCGACTGAAAAATTCAGCCCCCGGCGCGAATTCCGGCTTCAGATCATCCCCGGGAATGAATTCATGAATATATCCGGTTGTTCCAATTTCACCCATAAAGCCGGGCACCCCTTCAAGCCCATCCAGCGCCTTGAAAACCGCGATTTCATGCCGGGCAACGATGGCGCCAAGCCATTGCATGGGAATACCAAACAACGGAAAGGTTCGCTGGAACTTAACCACCGCCTGCCGGGGAATGGCACGGTTGTTATTGGTATCAGCAGGAACGCCAACGGACGAATCGCTTTGCTGGTACAAACCCGTAGCCGCAAAAAAGTCATGCTTAAAAAGTCTGACAAATTCAAAAGTGCGCCCCATTACCCGCACGCGCTGCGGCAAATGACCATATCCCAATGCAAAAAATGATGCCGGTTGCCGCCGCGCCGTTACCGATCCTTCCGAGGTTGTTACACCATTGTGTTTCATCGGGCAGAAGTATATCGCAAAATCGGGTTTTGTTGATGTGGTTTCCTCTGAATTCAGTGATTTGCCCCAACTGGTCTCAACATGTAACCGATCCGCCGGCGGGGCAAAGCTATCGGCCCAGCGGTGCAGTTAGGGTTCGGATAAGCCGCACTACTGCTGATTCGTTATCGTATCATGGCGATGATGCCAGTAGGCTTCAATCTGCTCCAGTGTCTTGCCTTTGGTTTCCGGAAGCACCAGCAATACAAAAAGGAAACTGATCAACGAACAAACGGAATAGATGAAGTAGGTAACAGTTAAACCAACACTGGCTTTGAGCATCGGAAAGCTCTGCGCCACGACATAAATGGCAACCCACAAGGTCAAAATTCCAACCGACGCGGCACGCCCGCGAATGCGCGCCGGGAATATCTCGGAAATGATAATCCATGGCATCGGCCCCATGGCCATGGCGAATGCCGCAATAAACGTCAAAATACTGGTAATGAGAATCAATACCTGCCCATGACTGAAATGCACAACCATGGAATGTACAGCGTGACCATGCACCATTGTCGTTACCGGCACACGATTGGCCACGGCAAAAATCAGTCCCACCGCCGCCAACGCAATAACCTGAATGGCCGTACCGATAGCCAGCAATAGTTTACGACCCGCTTTATCCACAAACGCCACCGCAATGAACGTGAACGCGAGATTCACCATTCCCACCAGAGCCGTAGAGCCAAAAGCATTGGTGGTTTTCATTCCCGCAGCTTCAAATACGCGCGGCGCATAATAAATAATGGAATTGATGCCGCTGAATTGGGAAAAAACCGCCAGGAACAAGGCTATAACCAGGGGTAATCGGAATCGCGGGGTAAATAATTCTGAAAATTTTCCCTCCTCCTGTGCGGCCATCTCTTTTACCGCCCGAATTTCTCGATCCGCTCCGGCCGATCCCACAAAGCGCGTAAGAATATTTCGCCCGCGATCTTCCTGATTATTAATCACCAGCCAGCGCGGGCTTTCCGGAACCGCCAGAATCATCAGCAGAAATATCATCGCCGGCACCGTTTCGGATCCCAACATCCAGCGCCAGCCCATGGTCTGATTCCAGTTCATGCCCGCGACATGATGCATGGCATTGATATGGTTGCCGGCATTGAGAATAAAATAGTTCACCCAGTACACCACGGCGATGCCAATAACAATACCGAGTTGAAACAGCGAACCCAACCGCCCCCGGTGACGCTCGGGCGATATTTCAGCAATATAAACCGGAGCAATCATGGACGAGGCACCAATCGCCACGCCACCGATAATGCGCGCAATAACCAATTCGGATAATGATTGTGGTATTGCCGATAGAATTCCAGATACGGCAAAAAGAACGGCACAGATAATCAGCAATTTCTTGCGCCCGAACCGATCAGCCAGAGTCCCCGCGAACATGGCACCGGGAACGGCTCCCAATTCCAGGCACGCGATCGCAAAGCCCAATTGCGTGTTGCTCAGATGGAAATAGCTTTGCAGGTAACCCTGAATGCCGGATGCCACACCGGTATCGTAGCCGAAGAGCAATCCCGCCAGTGCCGCGGCGGCCACGGCGTAGACAATGGGCCCCATACCGGGAATCTGACCGCTTTCCGAAACATCATCAAAACTGGATATTCCACTCACAATTATTCTCCGCCAAGAGAGTACCTGATATACCAAATTTGACCGACATCGCAGTATATGATTCTACTATCTCGCGACCGCCATGCCTACTACAGTATCCGCACCACCGTAAAAAAGAAACCATTTTTTCCGGAACCAGGCCAACCCCTCAATAAAAGTAGTACCAGCCTTGTACTGGCCGGTTTTCTCCCAAGGCTCCTGCGGCCAGAAAAAAGCTTGTGCGGGTCGATGCAGAAGTTCCGCAGGATTGTCACCCGAGAAAAGTGCTTGCCCCGCGGAATATTGGTCAGCCGGAATGCGGGGGCCTTTGCGAATCCGGCCGTCGCTCATGCCGTTGTAAAACAGAACAACGCCATTTTCGGTCAGCAGGGCCGGTGGCCCCGGCTCGGTGAGTCTGGAGTCAAAATGTCCCGGCTTATTTTTCGGCAGCACCAGCCGCGGCCGGCCATTAGCATCCAAAACCGGCGACCAATTTAATAAATCTTCGGAGTGCGCCAAAAGAATCTGCCGATCCGTATGCCAATACATCCAATAACGATCATGGATTTTGGCGGCCACAATGCGATCATGAATTTTCTTTGTGACAATAGCTCCGGACTTGCACCACAGATTGGCAAACCGCCCCTTATACGCTTTCCGAAACACCGGCCCATGGTGTGTCCAATGGACTAAATTTCTGGACGTTGCAACTCCCAATCGGGCCACTTGGTGATTCCACATGGTGAACGTGAGCACAAATGTGCCATCTTCGGACTGTACGATGCGCGGATCCTCACAACCTCCCGGCCATTCATATTTCTCCCACCGGCCGGGTTTCGGAAACAGCACCGGATGCGGAAGCACGTTGAAGGTTCTGCCATCACCGCTTTCCGCCAAACCCACCCTGGAGCAATATTGCCCAATACCGTTGCCGCTGGTGTCTTCGGCGCGAAAAAGCACATAAAGCTTTCCGTTCCACGCAATGGCAGCGGGGTTAAAAGTATGCGTGTATTCCCAATGGACGGCCTTTTTCAGGATCGGATCGATAAACACAGCGCCGGTATCTGGCTTGATGACAGGCTGACCGCTGGAAGGCCGCAGAAACGGACCGATCCGCCAACGCTCCGTGGATGTTCCGGCGGCAACCAGGCCGGTTTTTGAAAGCAACCCTGTCGCCGTGGTGCCGGATAACGTGAGAAACTCTCTGCGATTCATGTTCAGACCCTTTCCAAAGCAGAACCAAATAATGCGAAAAGCCATACCGGCGTTACGTTACCACCAGACCCGATGGAGGACGATCCGACCGGTCCGAGGCCCATTGCCGGTTGGGCTTTTTTCCCATACGAAAATAAAGCTCGCCGCCGGCAAGAATATCAGAATGCGTTAACCAGGATCGCGTGAGTTCCCTGCCATTGAGTCTGGCATATTGGATGTACCAGTTCTCCGCGCTGTTGTTGTCGGCAATAATGGTAAAATCGGCATGGGTCAAGAAGCTGCGTATCTTCGCCCGGTTTATCAGGGGGCTGCCGATGACATATACACCCGTCCCTGGATTCACCGGATAAAAACCCAATGCCCCCATACCGAAACAACTGGAGGTCTGCCCGCAATCGTCGTTACCGGGAACACCGTTGGGCGTATTGTTATACAACGCCAGCATTCGGCGCACCCAATGCTGCGTTTTCCACGCCGCACCGGCGAAGTTGTAAAGATATGGAATGTGATTGCTCGGCTCGTCCGCTTGCGCGTCTTGCCCCAGCATGGCCGCTATATCCGGCGGCGAATGATGGGTTTTTGACGGTGCGGCGAATAATTCATCAAGCTTGGCTATAAACGGCGCATCACCGCCGTAGAGATTGATCAATCCCTGGACATCGTGCTTGACATTAAATGTCTCCTGCCAGGCATCCGATTCGGTATAGTCGCTCCAGTATTCCCGATCCGGTCTGAATGGTTTGCGCCACGCACCGTCGGCCGTCCGCCCCCGCATAAAGCCGGTTTCTGGATCAAACAGGTTCCTGTAATTCTGGCCAAAACGGTAAAACATTTGTGCGTCGGAATGTTTGCCGAGAATATCCGCCATGGCACCAACGCACCAATAGTCGTAAGCCAAACCGAGTGTGGCCGAAACGGCCGATTTTCGATTGGAACTCACAACGTAACCGCGGCGCCGGAACTGCTCCTGCGTACGCTTATTGCCGTTAAACGCACAGCCTGCCAGCGCTGTATCGCGCATGGCCGCATACGCCGCTTCCACATCATAATCCCGGAATCCGCGGACATAGGCTCCCAGAATCATGGCCACAACGTGAAATCCCGACATGCACCAGGTTTCATTGCCCCACAAGGGCCAGACCGGCAGCGAATGCTGATTTAACTGCCGGTAATCCGCCAGCAGGGTTTTTATCACATCGTTGGTCCGGTGCGGCTGCATGAGCATCATGAAGGGGAATTCGCCGCGATAAATATCCCATATCGACATGGTGGTGTAATTGGTAAAGCCCGGATTGGCATGGTTCTTATGATCTTCCCCGCGATACCTGCCATCCACATCATTAAATGTCGCCGGAGCCACCATGCCGTGATACGCTGCGGTATAAAATGTTTCGGTCAGTTGCTTATCCGGAAATTTGGCCTCTATGACCGACAGGGCCTTATTCCACACGTTTTGCGTCTGCTCATGCACCGCATCAAAATCCCATACCGGTATTTCCTTCTCCAGGTTCCTTCTGGCGCCCTCTACACCGGTGCCGGAAATGCCCACGCGAATCGTCAAGGGCTTGCCGCTATGCGCGTGGCTCAATATCGCTTTAATATGGGTTCCCGCAAAGCTCTCTCCCACGGATGCGGTGCGGGTCTTGCCATCCACCTGAATCTGAGCGTCGAGGATTGGATGGGATAGTTCCATGACAAAATAGACCTGTTTATCCGCCGCCCAGCCATGGGTATAGCGCTTACCGCTGATGGTTGTGGCATTCTCAATATTCAATTGGGCATGGTACACCGTGCAACCCAGGCCATGAACCAGATCCAGTATCACCCCCCGCCGGGTATTCGCCGGCAACGCCGGATAGGTATACCGGTGCATGCCGCAGCGGGTGGTGGCGGTTAATTCCGCCTTGACCTGCGGCGTCTGCAGATACACGCTGTAATAGCCGGCACGGGCGATCTCCTGCTGATGCGAAAAGCTTGAACTGTATCCCCGCGCACCGCCTCTGGATACCCAGCCGGAATCAGGACCCAGAGCTGCGATCTGCGCCGCATGCTGCCGGCCCGGCGCAACGGCTTCCCAGCTCCAGTTGCGGCCTTCCACCACGGGCATGATCAGCACATCACCAAGGTCCTTGGCTCCGGTTCCTGAAAGATGCGTATGACTGAACCCCTTGATCACATTATCCGGGTAATGGTAACCTGGGCAGTGATCCCAGCCGTAGATGTCCCATCGTGTATTCCACTTCGCTTCCGGCGGGCCGGCGGTATCCGGGCTTAACTGTACCATCCCAAAGGGTGCCGTTGCGCCGGGAAACGTATGGCCATGCCAGCCGGTACCGACGATCGGGCGGGTGACGCATGCCAGGCCGGAACATGGAGACGCGCCGGGATCCGAACTGGCTACAGAGCCAACGGCATCAAAGGCGTGAACGGCCGGGATTCGACTGGAAAGCGTGCCCAATACACTTGCCGCCGCAATAGCTTTTAACATATTCCGACGATCCAAACGATACGTTGTTTCACATTGCATAAAAACCTCAACTTTCCAATCTGCTGTTTGTGCTGTTGCTATTTATTCTCTTGCTCAAGATCGCTACTTCTTCACCTGATGTCCCCTGCCCGCGGACGCTTCACGATAAAGCGTATCAAGCTGCGAGGGTGTTACATCCACGAATCCGGGGCCGAGTTTTTTCATCAACCGATTTAACTCCGGCAGAGTATTTCTGTCCCATGGCGAAATAAAGACGTTAAGAAAGGCCGGCCTGATATTGCCCACACGTTGCCGTATCTGCCGGGCAAGATTTTTCACCCCTCCGCCGTTGACCGCGGCCCGAAACACCGCCTGCCCGGATGGCAACGTATAGGTTAAATGCGAATATTGCCTTGCGCCCTGATAACTGTAATCCGGAAGCAGGAAGTGAACCTGCGGCAAAGCGCGGGCAACTTCCGCAATGGAGGCTCTATCCTGTACACCGGATGTACCGGCCTCGGGCATGATCCGCAATGTTTTCATATCCATGCGTTTCATATATTGCCATGTCCAATGGTAAAATGTTCTCAATGCGGCGCGCCGATGCGCCAATCTTCCGGCCCAGTCCGGCGGATAAATATAGCCGGCTCCGGACACATCACAGAAAAACTCATCGTTTCCGCCGGCGTGCTGATAATACCAGCGGGCAAGCGTCGGGGCTTCATCAATAAGTGTGGGCCCCATTCCCCAACCGATTGGGATTTTTCCATGCGCCGGATTGACAAACCAGTGCCGGAAGTAGTGATACCACATGCACAGATTGTCGCCGTCGGAAATGGCCAGTGTCAGGTAAACCTTGGAGCGGCTCAACGGCGGAGCGGGGACAAAGTGCTGTTTAAGCTCATGCAGCTTTACACCGCTGAATACCGACATATTCTGCAGATAATCACTGACGACGGTGATTTTTCCAAACTCCGATCCCAACGCCACGCCCGGGCCTTCATCAAGGCCCATGCCGTTACCGGCCCACCAGTAGCCGCGGACCACACCATCCAGCGGTGTCGCCGCAAACAGCCGCTGCACCTGCGCCTTTTCCGCCGCCATATTCGCACCCGGTTCGCCACCGGCATTGCGCCCGGTAACCCAGAAGGTCATACCCTTCGCCGCGATAACCTGATCTTCCCCGCCATCCGCCAGCAAGCGAGGTGCCAGGCACAAAAACAAAAACGGATTCATCTGCTTTGCCAGACGAACACGCAAATATCGCAGTGCCGCGGCGTCGGATTGAAATTTACCCCGCATGTCCACACGGATCGGAAGATGCAATTGACGGGCCAATCGCGGTGTGGCAATGACGAGATTATCCACAGCCGCTATATCTGCCGCTATATCCGGCGAGTCGTAGACTTTGGGATCCGGCACAACGGCGCCTCGAATCAAAGTGCGAAAGCGATTAACCAGTGAAAGCGGATGCCGAACCGGTATGCCTGTCCCCGTTGCGCCTTGCTTCTGCATTTGCCTGAGCCAGAACGCATCATCTTTTCCCCAGATCAGAAAGATGCGAGGCTTGGTTCGATTGACCAATCCCTGCAGGCTTGTCAGCAGCACCCGCTCGGGGCGCGTTAGTCCCGCCATCCTGGCGATAAACAAATGCCGCGCCGGCGGCGGCATTTTGGGTTGAAGTGTCGGATAAGGCCGGGCAACATCCGGCAGGTCGATGCCCCGCAAGCTTGCCGCTCGGACAGCGCCACCGGCGGATACGAACATAGCGGTCGCCAGTGCCGCGGCAAGCAGTCCTTCCGGCCAAAACCGCCTTGGAGGCGAGTTTTCATCCGTGGCAGCGTGTGATCCAGCACATGCGCCAGCGCCGGTCGGTGCGATGATTGCGAGCTTTGTCAGCCGTGCCATGAATGACTCCAGTCTTATTTTTTCCGGGGTATATACCATTGAGCCAATCCGGCATCGAAGAATTGGCCGCCGGTGGTTTGCAGCACATGCACGGCCATGAGATTTCTTCCCGGATGCAACGCCTTTTTGCCCGCGGGTGTTAAGCGCAGCGGTACATAGCTGGTGCTGTAGCCCGGGGCCGAGGCCGCCAATACGCCATTGATGTACACCTGCACGTTTTCATCATGGTAGCAATACACCACCAGGTGCGGATAATGCCCCGACGGCATGATAAACTCGCGCCGCAGCCAGATGTTGTCCGTTTTCCAGCGCGTTCGCGGTGATACGCCGGGATCCCGGCTGCCGAAGCCCGCCGGGCCGGTCTGCCAGGCGTTATCATCATATCCCGGTTGATTCCAGCCCGCAGTTGGCCTGTTGACTGTGTAGTGCCACATAACCGGACTGTTTTGCGCTGTGGGCACAATCTGCCGGATCACCGGGGGCGGCGGCAGCGGGGCCCAGTGGTTCGGGAATTTGGCACCCCGGCCGGCCCATTTGAGCCATACATGGGTCTGATTCATGATGGGCATAAACGCCGCTCCCATCACCGGGCGGGCATGCATTCCCGCCCAGGCCTTATGGGTGCCATACTGGTCGGCAAACGGCACCCGGGCCGGGGTTTGATCCAGGAATTTATAGATACGGTTGATGATCGCCTGGAACTGGGAATGTTCGGTCGCCAAGGTGGCCGTCCAGATTTCAAAGTCGGTTTTGGTCTGGGTTACCGTGCTGCGATCCGGCAGGCCATATTTATTGAGTTTGGTCATGTAGAAAGCCATTTCCTTACGTCTTACCGACATGGGAAATATGTGCAATCCCAGGGTCTGATCCCAGACCATGTTGTAAAGCATACTCCAGGTACCCGGCTGATTGAACGCCATGCGGTAATGATTGCCATCATTATCCACCTTCATCCATTTGCGTGCCCAGCGTCTGGCCAGAGACTGATAGTCATCGGCCTGTGCGGTCATACCGCGCATGCGGCATAACATGCCATAAGCTCCCATGGCCACAATCGCTTTTACCGACAAATTGGCATTGTGCGCCATGAAGCCCAGAAAGTCATTGGTGCTTAACTGTTTACCGGGATCAAAGCCGGATTTTCTCAAATATTGGACCCATTTGGTTAATATGGGCCAGTATTTCGTGGCAAAGCTGGCATTCCCCTCCGCCTTGGCGATGGCGGCGGCCAGGATAATCATATTGCCGCTTTCTTCCACCATCATATTCTCGCCACCGGTGTTGTAATGGCCGGTGCATATGGGATAGGTGCCCAGATCATGGGGGGACCAGGCGAACTTCCATCTGGGGGTATTGGCGGAATTCAGCACCGGAACCATCGATGCCGCTTCCAACTGCGGGCAGAACGTCAACAGTAACGGGGAGGCCGGGAAAAACACATCGACCGTCGCGATATCTCCGTTACTGGTTTCTTCCTTGGTATAGACCATGGGCATACCATTGGCATCGGCGGACATGCCCATGGCCGCCAGTGCCTGACGGTAGGCCATGGACACAATGGTGGCATACTGGTAGTGGCCAATGCGTCTGGCATCCGCGATGACCTCGGAATCAAAGGCCGCACTTTTCCGCATCAGGGACCGGTAGTGGCTGCCCGCCCATTGGAACATACGCGAGGGGGTCTTAAATATGTGCCGCCAATACGGTCTCTGGGCTTCTCCAAAGTAATCGATGGCATAGACTTCATCATACGCCACCATGACATGGCGGCTTACCGGCTTGCGGCCAACCGACCCCAGGTTAAAGGCAAAGGCTTCCACCGGTTCACCGGCGCTGACCGCACGGGGCTGGTTGGTGGAATCGGCCTTCGGCAACCGGCCTGACATGACAAAATCATTGACGCACCGGTCATTGCCGGCGATGCACGAGGTGCTTTCTCTGCTGGAGGCGGCAGTATAAATATAGCCCCAGTCCAACCCCACCGGATCACCGGCAATATCGAAATAATTCTGCGTGGTCGAACCGATCTTCAATGCCGTCAACGGCCCGAAGGTCTGGCGGCTCCAGGTCACAACCTGATTATCATGATTCACCGCTATGGCCGAACTCGTGCTGTCATACAACTGCACCTGATGGGTTTGTCCATCGGCTGATTTTACACTCCAGGTGATATAGGTTACCGGCAGCGTCATGGTTTTGAGGTGAGAGGGCAAACGCGGGGTCATAAAAGTCAGCGTGAGATCAATTTTGCGGTTGGAGAACTGATAAATTGTGGTTGTCGGTCGCACCGTAACACGGTCCTGGTGCATGGCCGGCGCGGTCTTGGGTTGATTGCCCATGAGCCGATAGGTGGTGCCATCCACACGCACCAGACTCACCAGACTCTGAATCCGGCCATCCCAATAACGCGTGCGATGATCGGCCAGATGATTCTTTTCCGACCAGATGCTCATATACGGATCAAAGGTCACCAGCGGCACCGCCGGCGGACGAAACGCCGGAGCCGCGCTGGCACTCGCCGCGCGTAATCGTGCCGGTATCACGACGGAAAGGAAAGCAAAAAGACCGACAACTGCTAACGACTTAAATTTAGACATGATCGTTTTTCCCGTATTAAATTTGACTTCATCCCGAGATTCTCACGTGATCGTGGGATGATTGTAGCCCATCGTGCCAGGACTGTCGCCCAGCGGCTTGAAAATTCCGGCCTCCGAACATAGGCCGAGCATCAGCCAGGCGTTACATCAGTGGCTCGCGGGGCACGGTTAGGGTGTCCAGATTGATCTTGCCGGTGTTGTTTTCATCGTGCCGGAGCATGATGGTGTTGTTGCCCGCCGCCAGGGGCAGATACATGGCGATATTCTGCCATGTGTCCCAACTGGCCGTGGATGCAATAGATAATTCGCCGGCCATTATTCCGTTGACATACACATTCATGGTTTTGATGGTATTAATGTCGGCATTGGCCACGCGAAATACCACGCGGTACCGCCCGGCCTTATGCCGGCGCAGATAATACGCCGCGCCGGTACCCGGCAATTCAAAGCCTGCGATAAATCCGCCGGCCGCATAACCGGTATGGTAGA
>JAJZJL010000184.1 GCA_021810145.1 Planctomycetota bacterium
GAACCCGCGCAATTTCATCATGCGGCGCAAAGCCCAGCCGTGACTGGAACTTTCTTTCCAGCGTACTGCGTGATACCAGCATCGACGCTTTTGATAAATGATCCAGAATATCCTCCGTCGTTATTGCTATTCCGCCCTGGTCACGAATAAATTGCAGAGCTTCGACAATAACCGGATCAGCCACGGCAATGACATTGGTGCTTGCCCGCGCCACAACTCCCTTTGGCGGAAAATAAATCGTCTTTGCCGGCGCTATGTTTCCATCAAGCATTTCATGAAGCAGTTCCGCGGCGCGAAAGCCGATGGCATCGGCGGCCGGATCGACGCTGGTCAGCGGGGGAACCGCCAGATCGCAGATAATCTCATCGTTATCCACCCCGATCACGGCCACATCATTGGGCACATGTACACCGTTGCGCTGGCAGGCACTTAGCAGAAGCCGCCCGAAATAATCATTGCACGCCATGATTCCAATGGGTTTAGGCAGCGTCTTGAGCCATAGGTTCAGTTGCGCATCTTCCCAGAATGGATCGCCCCGGCGTTTGTAACGGGAAACGCCCGGCTCCCATTTCTCTTCCAGAAAAATGTGCGCTTCGTGTTTTTGCGATTCGAGATAGGTGCGAAAACCGTCCAGTCGTAAATCGGAAAATGCCGCTCCACCGGAACCATAAAATCCAAAGTGTCGCAATTGCCGTTCAATCAAATGTTCCGCCGCCAGTTGCCCGATCATGCGATGATCACTGAAAATCTCGGTTACGCCGGCAGCCTGAAGCGGCAGTTCACCCAAACTCACCAGCGGCACGCCCAGGCGGCGCAAAGAGGCCAGTTGCTTCTGATCGCGAACACGGGCCAGAATTCCCTGGCAACTGCCACGCACCAGCCACTTGGGTAAATTGTCTATCCCCTTGCGTTCTTCATAAATCACCTGCCAGCCGATGTGCGTTTGAACAAATCGCGCTACACCACTAAGCAGGCCTCTTCCGTAACTGCCGACCGTATCAATAATCAGAGCGATGGTGCGCATAACGGAAACTCAACGCATTGAACACCTTGGCGCATGACGTTTCCCGAACGGCGGCAAAATCACCAATGAGCCAATTGCCAGATTCTGCGGTATTGCCACGGCGTTGGCAACCATGGCAACTTAAACCACGGCCTGTGGCTTGCATTTGTAACTCCATATACCCCGGGGAAGGCGTGATTGCACGGGCCGAAACGCAGCGGGCAATACCATGGGGCTATTCTGTTCACACACCGCCGAAAAAAGCGGTTCTAACGCAGGTGTCTGGTCGCATATCGGGTCATGTGTTGACTGAAAAGCCACTGTTGCAACTGCTTGTCCGCGGCCGGTCGTAATGATCAGCGATGGATGAGAATGCCAACATGGCGGCTGCCCGTATTAACTGCGACAGCATTGGGGGGACGGGAGACGTATATCCGGCCCTGGCGGTATGCGCATTTAGAAGTTTGGGTGTCCCTCCGCTTCGATCCGGTTTGCTCATCGGCAGGCGGCGTACGCATGGCTTGGAACCTTCGCAGTTGCCAACAGGCAAGATGTCTGCGTTAGCGGCACATCTCAGTTTCCGGTTTCCTGGTTGCCGGGTAATATCAACAACGGCTGAAAGCATGTCGCCAAACACATGTAAGTGCTGTCCTGTACAGGGCTTATCAAAGGTGGATAAGTTTTATTGCTTTTCCCCATTGACTTGCCACTACGAAAAGTATAAAACAGTTATCGGTCAAAGGAGTGGCCGAGGAGAAAAGCATGTTGAAGCTGCCCATGATAATCTTTTCAAAGAACTGCCGTAACTGGCAGGATCCAGGGAATTTTGATTTTGCCGCTAACTGGTGGCGGTAATTATTTGACTGAAAGGCACAGCGCCGGACTTCCGGCCGCATGGTTCCGATTGGTTTGTGCCAATCGCCGGTCGCGAAATTCCGTAAACGATGAAATGTGGGCCGCACACTGGGGCAATTGTAAATATTGCGCGTAGCCTGCGACACGAGAAAGGAGGCTGTGATGGGTACTGACAGAAAATCTGCTACCTCTGCTGGAACATTCATCATGGTTCAATGTGAGCATTGTGGGAAAGAAATCAGCAGCCATGAAATTCGATACATCTGGCGTAAGCAGGCCATGTGCAGAGATTGCTGGTGCAAATTGGCCGACGATTTGACGGCGATCAATCGAAGGGCCACCGCCGCCCATGAGCACTTCAGCAATCTTGCGATCATGCTCGTGGGATACTCTTTAGTCATTATGGGCGTCATCACGGCTATGGTGGCCATCTTTGAATACTGATAACCCCCGCGTTATCGTGCCAAAACCGGCGGCTTCAAGAATCTCTCGCCACACCCATGCGACCTGTGCGATGGTGCACATGAACGATCCCGGAATCACTCCCGGCAGGCAATCCTGAGACACCTGCGACAGTGTACAAGTAAGAACGGCTGAACAATGTCTCAGGCGATACCAGCCGCGAAGCATTTCCATCCACCCTTCATGAACCCCCCGCCCCGCGCGCACCGCTCGTGGGGCAAACCAAAACGAATGAAAGAACGTCTACTGCTGATGACACGGGCACAGAATGGATTGTGTGGCATTTATTCATCGATAAGAATAGATAAACAAAATAATTTAATGTTTGCGGATAATCTCTTCCGATAAGCTATTGCAGTTATTTGCCTCTCCGTGGGAATCACGTTTTGCCCACCGAGAATGAAGGAACCGCCAGAGCGGTTTATGAGCATACGGGGGAAACGCCCAGTTTGAATGCACGAATCAAGGCTTCACCGCAATGTAGCGGATGAATCCGGGAGTTTAGCGGGTTAAGGCCCGTGATCGTAAGGGGATATTCTATGCTGCATCGGATGAAATCAGAAGGAACTGGAAAAACATACGCGCGCCGGAAGGTACTGGCGCTTGCGGCAATGGCCGTGGCGGCCACAGCAATACGCGCGGTCGTCGTGCAGGCGGATACCACGGCGACATGGACGGGGGCGAACAGTGCTTCCAACAGTTACTGGAATAACACCGCCAATTGGAGTCCCGCGACCGTTCCCAATAATAATTTGCCGACCACCGGTACGATCTACGATGTTACTATCAACACCAGCGGCGGCAGCATTAATCATGCCGATCTCTCCGGCTTTTCGCCAACGATCGCCTATCTTGATATTGCGGCGGGAGACAGTATATATAATTCCGGTGGCACCACCGAAACGTTGACCATTGACCCCTCCACCATGGGAACTGCAACGGGTTCAGTTATTGATGGCAATATCGGCAGCACAGGTAGCCAAATTGTACTTAACTTTGGCAACGGCAATAGCTCCGCCGTCACGTCCACCGTATCCGGCACCCTTACCGGCAATGTGGGCCTGGTAATCGATCAACCGGCCGGTACGGTGGTGCTGAGCAACACCGGCAACACCTATACCGGCGGTACAAAACTCGACGGCGGTACGCTGAGTATTTCCTCGGGCAGTAACCTGGGGTCAGGGGCGGTAACATTCGATGGTGGCACGCTGCAAACCGCCGCGTCGCTCGTCACCGTGGGCAATAATATCGTTTTAAACGGCACGGGTACCATCGATGTCGATGGTCATGGCAGTTTGTTTGAGGGAACGATTTCCGGTGCCGGTGGCCTGACAATCGCTGATTCCTCGTCGACTGGAGGCAGCATTGCATTGACTGCTGCAGAAACATATACGGGTGCCACAGTCGTTGACCCGTCGAACGTATTGGCCCTTGAGAATTCCGGCAGTATTTCAGATTCCAGCGGCGTTACGGTAAACGGCACATCGCTGGCACCGGGAGAATTGGACATATCGAATATTACCGCGACCGGGACGTCCATTAAGTCCCTTTCGGGAAATGCCTATGGATTGGTGTATCTCGGGAACAAAACATTAACGCTGACCAATGCCTCCGGCACGTTTGCGGGAAACATCTTCGACAACAACAACGGCGGATCGGTAGCGTTGGACTCCGGGACGGAGGTTTTATCCGGCAATAACACCTACAGCGGTGGTACGGCCATCAATGGCGGAACCTTGTCAATCAGCAGCGCTGCCAATCTCGGCACTGGTGGTGTTAGTTTCAACGGCGGTACGCTGCAAACCACGGCGGGCGTGAACCTTGGCAATTCAATTAATGTTAACAGCGGGGGAGGCACCATCGACGGTGGATCACAAAATGTTACATTGAACGGCACGATCACCAATACCAGCGGCACATTGACGCTTCAAGACGGGGTAATTGCTCTCGGCTCCACCAGCAACGCAACCGATTTTACCGGCGGCACGTTACAGGTCGGCAACGGCAGTGGCACCAGTGTTGCTCAATTCACTGCAGCGGGTAACCTGCCGGCTGCAGGCGTGGGAATCACATTGAATCAGGGTACGCTGGACTACACCGGCACCGGCCTGTTGAATCTGGCCAATGCCATCACTGTAAGCGGCAGCGGTACCACCGGCGTTTTGGAAAATTCCAGTTCCGGTATGGAAACACTTACCGGCAGCATCAGCAATGCCACGGCGGGCAATATTCTGGCGTTCAGCGGTGGCACGTTTAATCTCAATGAAGCCGGTTCGGGTTCCGGCACATTTGAAATTGGTGATGCGCCATCCACCGTGATCGTCTCGAATCCCAACGCCTTCGGCTCCGGGGCCATTATTGTCAATACCGGTTCCACTCTGGAAACCAGTGATGCCGTACTGGGCGCAGGCCCGGTCATGACGGTTACCGCCGGCAGCTTTACGGAAA
>JAJZJL010000002.1 GCA_021810145.1 Planctomycetota bacterium
ATGTGGGTAAGCCCGGAGCCGCGGATGCCACGTTAAACGCCATTAAATCCGCGGGTGGAAAAGCCATTGCGGTTGCCGCGGATGTCAGCAATCCGCAGCAGGTGCAGGCCATGGTGGATGAAGCTGTCAAAACATTCAGCAGCCTGGATATTCTGGTGAATAACGCGGGAATTGAATTCAAACATCCATTTGTCGAATTTCCCGTTGAACAATTTCAGAAAATTATTGCCGTCAATTTGATCGGGCCATTTGTGTGTGCCCAAATAGCGGCGAAGCAGATGATTAAACAGGGCAAAGGCGGACGGATCATCAATATTTCCTCGGTACACGAAGATTTACCCATGCCGACAAATGCCCCGTATTGTGCCACCAAAGGCGGGATACGCATGTTGACCCGAACCATCGCCGTGGAACTTGCGCCGCACAAAATCACCGTCAATAACATTGGCCCGGGTGCCATATTCACCCCCATTGACGCAGATGTTGAAGCCAACAAGGCCATGGAGGATGCCTTGATGGCGGAAATCCCATTGGGGCGTTGGGGCAAGCCGGAAGAAGTTGCTTCGCTGGCGGCCTTCCTGGCATCCGATGAGGCGGCATATTGCACCGGCTCAACATTCTTTATTGATGGCGGCATGTTGCGGCAGGCGGGTTCCCTGTAAGGCTGCCGACCGTGCCGGGAGGATACGGCAATGGCGATTCAATCAGTCAACGGGCGTCATAGCCTGGTGCTGCGCATGATGGATTTCATGTTCTGGGGCGACCAGCGCGTTCTTACCGCCGCTGCCGCAGTCAGCGAACGGGAATATTACGCCGACCGCGGCTTCTCCGCAGGATCGCTGCATAAATTGCTGGTGCACACCATGGCAGCCCAATGGGTTTGGCTGTCGCGATGGAAGCACCTGGAGGTGCGGCGTCTGGAAGATGCAAGTGATTATCCAACGCGTGAGAGCCTGGTCAGGCGATGGCCGCGGGTACACCAGGATTTTTCAGAATTTCTGGCAGCGCAAACGGATGCAACACTGGCATCGGCGATTACTTATCGCAATACGCGCGGTGAAGCGTTCACCTTGCCCCTGGGCGAACTGGTGCTGCATTGCCTCGATCATGGGACGTATCATCGCGGGCAGGTTAACAGTTTGATCAAGTTAGCCGGCGGGACACCCGTTACACTGAATTATTTTCAGTTCAGTCTGGAACATCCGCCCGGGACCGGGACTTTATGAATAAGTACCTGATATCGGCAATTGTGGCAGCGGCCGTGCTGGCGGGAATCGGCGGGTACCGGTGGTACCAGCACAGCCGCCGGCTGACCTGGGCAAAAGTCGATGGCATGATCGCCAATGCATTCCCGCAGGTGCCACAGTTAACCGTGAAGGCGCTGCATACATGGCTTACCGATCCGCACAAGTCACCACCGGTTCTGCTGGACGTTCGGGCGAAGCAGGAGTATGCCGTCAGTCACCTGCATGATGCGCGGTGGATCAACACGGATGAACCGGTCAGCAAGGCGATGGCCGGCATTGAGCATAATCAACCCATCGTCGCATATTGTTCAGTGGGGTATCGTTCATCCGATTATTGCGCCCGGCTGATGAAAGACGGCTTTACTCATGTGTATGATTTAAAAGGCTCAATTTTTCAATGGGCCAACGCGGGGCTGCCGGTCTATCGCACAGGTAAAATGGCGCATCATGTACATCCGTATGATCGTCATTGGGGACAATTGCTTAAGCGCTCGCTATGGGCATGGCACCCGCCAAAGCCGTAATCACTCAGCGCGTGATCAGAAGCCTGCCAGGCGCGACTCGCCGGACCGGCGGTTCACTTCTCATGGAAAATCATCGGATTATGCCCGTATCAGCGAGCGGCCGGCCCATTGTGCAATAACTTCTGGACGTCCGCCGCAAGCACTCGGGGGGCATAGCCAACGATAATATGTCGCAGCACCCCATGCCGATCGATGACAAACTGGGTGGGAAAACCGCGAATACCCAGTTTTTGCGCCAGGGCACCGTTTCCGGGGTTGCGGTTAAAAATCTGGGGCCAGCTTTCCTTCGGATGCGCCTTGCGATAACTTTGAACAGAAGCTGCGGTTGAAAGAACGGGGACGCCAACTACCTCCAGGCCATGGCGATGGTACTTGACATACAAGTTTGAAATATCCGGGGCTTCTTTCAGACACCACGGGCACCAGGTTCCCCAGAAATCCACGACAACTACTTTGCCCTTCCATTTGGCGGTGTTAAGTCGGCCTCCACCCAGAAGTTGGCCGCGTAATACCAAGGCACTCCCTTTGGCCGGGCCGGACGCGGCCCCCGCAGCTTGTGCGGCACCGCGCTGATAGCTGATCACGACAAATAATCCCATCAGCAATGCGGACGCCGCCAGAAAAATGCCGCCGCTGCGCCAGGGCCGGTAAAATTGATTCGCCATATTGATTTCCTTTTCATTCCGTATTATGGCTCGCGTAAAACGCCAAATAAGCCATAATACATTATAGCCCGCCAAAGGCGCTGACGGAAAGCAAAGGCGAAGGTAGGCAGAATGGCTCACCTTTAGTGTTAACCACAGGCATCTCGCGGATCCTTCCTTGCCTCACATATGCCGCCAAAACCGGCGATCTAATCGTGTTGCGGCGACTGTCGTGAAGGACCACTTGCCATTTGCCCATATCTGGCGAGACAATAGAGCTTGGTTGTTTTTGTGAGGTTGACTGTGACCGGGGCATTTCGGTTTATTTTCAGCAGTATCGTGACGGTACTGCTGCTTTTTACATTCACCGCGCGGAACGCACTGGCGATACATGTTGTCGCCGGACCGATGATCGGAAGCGTTACGCCGGATTCGGCTCGCGTTTGGATACAGTTAAGCACCAGCGACCGTGTGAAAGTCCGTTGCTTTGACGTCACCACGGGGCAGCAGGTTTCAGCGATGGGAATGACCGTGCTTGGCCCCCCTCCATTTATTGTCGACGCCGCGCTGAACGATCTGCTGCCGGATCATGATTATCGCATCTCGCTGGCGGTTAACGGCAAACCGCTCGCCCTGCCTGAGCCAATGGTGATTATTCACACCGTTCCGGCGTATGGCTCATACAAGCCCGTGCATATCGCGTTTGGTTCCTGTGCGGACACGGGCGTTTTTCGATCCAGGGCGATCTGGCAGAGCATTGAGCAACTTCAGCCCCAGGCTTTTATTTTCGCCGGCAATACGGCATATCTGCCCCGGCGACTGAGCCGATTTCCATATACATATATTCATGCGTATAATTTTATACTTGCCCGATATGACCAGGCGCGAATGTTTGGCGGACTGCGAAAGTTATTCAGCGTATGCCCGGTTTATGCAACGTGGGATGACCGTGATTTCGGAACCCCGCATTGCGATTCCTCTTTCGTGTTCAAGCATGACTCATTTCTGGCATTTGAGCAATTCTGGCCCAATCCGAGCTACGGCAGCGGCGCCACCCTGGGCACATTCTGCCATTTTCGTATATCCGATGTCGCGTTTTTTCTCCTTGATGACCGGAGTTTTCGCATTAATCCAACCAATAAATCACGCGGAAAAATGCTCGGCAGCCGCCAACTCGCCTGGCTGAAGCGCCATTTGCTCCGAAGCACCGCCACATTCAAAGTCATTGTGGATGGCGATCAAATGCTCAGCGATTATCCGGGGCATGAAAGCTGGGGAAATTTCCCAAACGAACGACGCCAATTTATTGATTGGATTTTTGGCCATAATGTTTCGGGAGTCGTCTTTTTAAGCGGCCATCGGCGGTTTGGCGAATTGACTCGACGGGAAACAAACCCGAACGGCTTGGATCAGTACCCGCTGTATGATCTGACAAGTTCCTCGCTGGCCGCCCGAGTAATCCCGGCAAACCAGATGCTGGCCTGGCCCAATGCACGACGCATTGGCGCACCGGTCTTTGAACATAACTTCGGATTCGTCAATGTTGGTGGCCCCCCGGGAAACCGCCATATCACATTGCAATTGAGAAACGCCCAGGGAAATGTTGTTTTGTCAAAAACCATTCTGGCCAGCGCGCTGCAGGGGCAATAGCCGGCAATACATATAACCGCTGCGATTATCCGGTGGTTCTCTGATGAGCGGGAATTGTCCTGACGCGATACACCAACCACAAGCTCAACCAGATGATGCCCGTGGCGACAACAAATGTCGTGCCGGTGGCGGCGAAGTGCTGATTGATAATTGTTACCCAGGAGTCCATACCCTGGCCACGCACCGTATGACCTCCGGCGGGCAAAAGAAGCCCCCAGGCTTCAATAGCAGCAATGCCCAATGCCATCAGCACGGTAGTCAGGGTCATCGCGGCGTTGTAGTACCGGGTGCCGCGCGGCGTGGTCAAAGCCCATCGGCACGCGGAGAGAATCAAAATATTGTCCACGGTGTCAAGCAGTGTCATTCCGGAGGTAAATAGCAGCGGAAACAGCAGGCAATGCCACAGAGGCATTCCACGTGATGCGGCCGAGGCGGAAATCACGAGAATGGCAATTTCGCTGGCGGTATCAAAGCCCAGTCCGAACAGAAAGCCGATGCCGTAAATTTTCCAACCGCGGTCAACGAGCCGCAAAGCCCGTCCCAGAAGAAGTGTGAAAAAACCTCCGTATGCGGCCGGAAGCGGATGATCCGATCCGGGATCACCGACTTTTCTCCGATTGGCGCCAATGGATCGCCATAATGCCACAAGATTGGCCGCCCCCACCATCGAAAGTAATAACGCCGACACGATCCCGCCGAATATACCGCCGAATGCCATTAAGTGGCTTAGCGCGCTGCGCACCTGTTGCACGCTTAAAATAAGTAAAAGCGACAGCACCATGACCACCGTGGAATGCCCGAGAGAAAACATGAAACCCACGGAGACGCTCTGCCGGCCTTCGCTTAGAAGCCGGCGGGTAATACTGTCGATGGCGGCGATATGGTCGGCATCCATCGCATGGCGCAGGCCGAAAGCGAAAGCCAGAATAGCCAGTGCCAGAAGCGATTGATTGTCGGCCAGGATCAGAACGCTTAACGTCCAGAGAAACAATCCCATCAGCAGCAGAGATGACAACAAGGCGATTGCCCGCTGCCTCAAGGCGTCAAGCGAATCGCCCTTAGTTCCAGCGCGCCGCAGCAGGAATTCGGTGCGGCTGAATAACATTGACGTTCTCCATTGTTCCATCACACCGATTCAAGCTGCTTTTCCATTTCCGCCATTTCCCGGGTTTCATGCTTGGAGCGGTATACGGCCCAGGCGATCACCGCGATTGCCAATACGCCGATGGTTGCGGCAATCCAGGGAAATGGGCTTAATGGGTGGACGACGACGGAATTGTGCATGTTGCTTTCGGCTCTCCAAAGTGAAGCATCGAAGGGCAGCATCAGCGGCAATGCCAGCAGCGCCACCATGTTCATGACTTTTAACAGAGGATTAATCGCAGGTCCGGCGGTATCCTTCAGCGGATCACCGACGGTGTCGCCGGTAACGGAGGCTTTGTGGCGTTCAGAACCTTTGCCGGTATTGGCTTTCAAATTCCGGGCTTCATCTTCAATGGTTTTCTTGGCGTTGTCCCAGGCACCGCCGGAATTGGTCATGAATACCGCCAGCAATTGTCCGGAAAGAATCGCTCCCGCAAGAAAGCCGGCCAGCGCAACCACGCCCAGAAGAAATCCCACGAGAATCGGCGAGAGAATGGCCAGGAATCCCGGTCCGATTAACTCACGCTGGGCCGTGGCTGTGCAGATATTGACCACTCGGGCATAATCAGGTTTGGTTTCACCGCTCCAGATTTTTTCATCCTGAAACTGCAATCGACATTCCTTGACAATTAAAAACGCCGCACGCCCCACGGCGCGAATGGTCATCGAACTGAAAAGGAACGGCACAGCGCCGCCCAGCAGCAATCCGACCAGCAATTTCGGACTGGCAACGGTCATAATACCGGAGATAACCTGATAAGCCTCACCGCTGATGCGCGCATGATCAGATACGCCTCCGGTAGCCACGAGCGTAATAAATGCCGCGTAAAGACTCACTGCCGCAATGACAGCCGAACCGATCGCCACGCCCTTGGTCAGTGCTTTGGTGGTATTGCCCGTGGCATCCAGATCCGCGAGTACCTGCCGGGCGGCACTGTGCTGCTGCGCTCCCATTTCTTCCGCATCGTAACCCATTTCACCTATGCCGTTGGCATTATCCGCCACCGGGCCGAAGACATCCATACTCAGTGTGTTACCGGCAAGTGTCAGCATTCCGATACCGACCATGGCAACACCGTAAGCGACAAAAATTGGATTGGTCCCGTAAAATATCAGGCTGCTGGCGGTAAGACAGCAGGAAATGATAACAATGGCACTGACGCTGCTTTCCAGCCCCACCGCCAATCCGGCGATGATGTTGGTGGCATGTCCGGTGGAACAGGATTTAACCAGTGAATCCACCGGAGGCTCATGGGTTCCGGTGAAATATTCGGTCGATAAATTCAGCGTAAGAGCCAATATCACGCCAATGAACGTAGCCTCCGCCGGGCGCATATCCAAACCCTGAATACCGAAATTAGCCCACCATGGCGCGGAACCCAGTACATGCTTCAAACTCGGATTGGCGGCAATTGCGGCGGCCCCAAAACGCAGATAGAGAAATCCCACCAGCAGGAAGCCGACCGTGCTGATGACGGCACCAAGACGATAGCCGCGATTAATGGCGGCCATGGCATCTTTATCCGATCCCTTGTCCGCGGCCCGCACGCTGAACGTGGCAATCATATCCGAGCAAACCCCCACCGCCCGCACCAGCAACGGAAAAAGCATTCCGATGTGCCCGAAACTGGCCCAGCCCAGAATCATGGCCGCGACCATTGTCACTTCGTAACTTTCAAAAATATCGGCAGCCATACCCGCGCAATCACCGACATTATCGCCGACATTATCCGCTATTGTTGCGGCATTACGCGGATCGTCTTCCGGAATATCCTTTTCCACTTTTCCGACAAGGTCAGCACCGACATCGGCGGCTTTGGTATAAATTCCCCCGCCGACACGCATGAACAAAGCCAGGAGCGTTCCGCCAAAACCAAACCCCAGTAACGCTTCGGGAGCCCGATTACCGAAATACATAAAAATGGTCGTTGCCCCCAGAAGCCCCAGGCCGTCGTTCAGCATGCCCGTTACGGTTCCCGTGCGATAACCGAGTTGCAGCGCTTTTCCAAAACCCTGGCGGGCGGCGGCAGCCACTACCACGTTGCCTTCCGTTGCCATCAGCATACCAATGGTTCCCACGGCCATGGAAAACAGGGATCCCATGAGAAAGGCAATACCGCGACCAATCGGTAGACTGGCTCCCGCCGCCGTTGTCCAACTGGCGGTACCCACCAGGATAAAGGTGATCAGCACAATTAAAGGCAACAGGGTTCGGCGTTGCCGGCCAAGATATGCGATTGAGCCTTGCCGGATGGCATGGGCAACTTCCTTCATTTTTTCCGTTCCATGATCCGCCCGGCGGATAATCCGCATGAGCAGTACGGCATACGCCAAACCGGCCAGCGCGATAAACAAAACAGCAAAGAGAGCATAACGTTCAAAAGCGGTAAACGTGGATGTGTATAGAAATCCAAAAGGATGAAATACGCCGGTGACAGAGTTCTGCACATGGGCCGCCCCGGGCACCGAACCCTCGGGATAATGGCTGCGCGTTAACGTTATGTAGACAGCGAGAAACAGGATCAGAACGCCAGTCATGGCTGCACTTTTCGCATGGCCTGCGATAAAGGTTTTCAATTCACTCCAGGACATTGGCATAAAGAACATCCTTTCCGCGCACAGTCAGCGCGATCCTCAACCCGCGCCCCGCCTGCTTCCAATTCCGTCTGGCATCGCAAAGCGCAACATATTTCCGCAGCTTGATTGTTATTGTTAGATGCACGAATGCGAAACGCAAGCGATATTTTTTAGATTGTTTATCCACCCACATCCATGTAAGTTTCGGCTACCGCCCTGGAATTCCGTCGGGATGCGATGAGCTTTCAATGACCGCTCTACCGGATGTGACATACATTTTACCCTTGTCAATACTTGATAATTGTGCATATTTCAGTCTGTCATGCGGGGATCGACATGCTCTTCGCCATGCACAGATTTCACGAACATTCTCATGAGTGATTAGGACCTTTACGGATATGCGGACACGGAGATTCACCTATCCCCATTACCGCGTTTTTCTGATTCTGATTTTCAACCATACGACCGCGGTTACGGACCTAAGATTTTCACCGATGGCCTTTATGGTTAAACGACCTATATCCGGTAGAGGGATTGTCCTGATGATTTTAACGGCATCAGCACATTACCATTGAATCGATGCAGAGCAGAGGCTCGCTTGGGTGGTGTGTGAATCGATTCACGCACCACCGGAAGCCTGATGGCTCGGCCGAGGTGTGCAGCATGAACACACGGTGGGACAACCCGGACGTACAACGCCGCCGCTGGATCATCCACGGTCAGGTGCAGGGCGTGGGCTTCCGACCTTACGTCTATCGTCTGGCAAACCATGCACAAATCAGCGGCTTTGTGGCCAACGACGCGAGCGGGGTCATCATTGAAGCACAAGGACCGTGCGGAAAGCTGGAGTATTTCAGTGAAACACTCCAGCGCAATGCACCACCGCTGGCCCGGATCGACGACATGACGCAGGTCATTATTGACCAGCAGGCAGACGAGCACGATTTTTACATCATGCCAAGTGACGGCCGCGGGCCGGTCCACACCGCCGTCACTCCCGATACCGCATTGTGCGACGAATGTCGGCAGGAAATGTTTGATCCATCCAATCTCCGATTTCATCACGCGCTGATCACCTGTACCAATTGCGGCCCGCGCTACAGCATTATTCTTGACGTTCCATACGACCGCCCCGCCACGACCATGGCATCATTTACGATGTGCAACCGGTGTTATAAGCAATACAACGCGCCGGCCGACCGACGATTCCACGCCCAGCCCATCTGCTGCCCGGATTGCGGACCTCATATTGAACTGGTCGACACCGGGGGCCAACCGCTGCCGGGCGATCCGATTGTACAGGCGGCGGAAATGCTGCTGAACGGCGCGATCATCGCCATTAAAGGCATCGGCGGCTTTCATTTGGCGGCGCGCGCCGATGATGAGTCGGCGATCATGCGATTGCGCGAACACAAACTGCGTGACAACAAACCATTTGCCATTATGTGCCGCAGCGTGTCTGACGCCCGGCAGTTTATAAAAATCAGCCCACAAGGCCAGAAAGCCATGGAATCCGCAATGGCACCGATTATTCTGGCCATGCGGCAACCTGATGCACCCGTGGCGCGGGCAGTGGCGGGTGCCAACTGTCGGCTGGGAGTGATGCTTCCATACACGCCCATTCAACATCTGCTTTTTTCTCAAATGGCGAAGGCTTTGACGGCCCTGGTAATGACCAGCGGCAATATCACAGACGAACCTCTGGCGATCGGCAATTCCGAGGCAATAGAGCGGCTGGGCGGCATGTGCGATGCGTTTTTGTGGCATAACCGCCCGATCGCCCGCTGTATTGATGACTCGGTACTTTTGGATATGGGACCGGGACAACCACCTGTGCCGATCAGACGTTCGCGCGGCTATGTTCCATCAGCGATAGCGCTGCATACGGGAACAGGCGTAACCGGTTTATGCCTGGGTGGAGAGTTGAAAAACACCGTCGGCCTTGTAATGGATTCACAGGTCATATTAAGCCAGCATCTGGGGGATCTCACCAACCAGTTGGCGCGAACGCAGTTCATCCGGAGCATTAATGATTTGTGCCGATTGTACAAAGCCACGCCACAATTCATAGCCCATGACATGCATCCGCTCTATATCAGCGCCCGGCACGCCGCACAGTTGGCGGCGCAATTTAATGCACCGCTGATTGCCGTACAGCACCATCATGCGCATGCTGCGTCCGTAATGGCTGAACATGCTGTGCACGGTCCGGTTTTGGCGTTGATCTGTGATGGGACCGGATTGGGCCTCGATGACACGGGCTGGGGTTGCGAACTGCTGTGCGCAAGTGCCACGGCCTTCCATCGCGTTGCATCGCTGAATCCGATTCTCCTGCCCGGCGGAGATGTGGCGGCAAAGGATATTACCCGCAGCGCCGTAGCGCTTCTCTATCAGAGCTTTGGAATGGAATTTGACCAGCATCCCGCCGCGCGGCGACTTGTTCCTGAGGATTCGGATCGCAAGATGCTGAAACTCATGATGGCTCGAAAGCTGCAGTGTGTCAGTTCCAGCAGTGCCGGACGACTGTTTGACGGCGTGGCCGCGATGCTGGGACTTTGCACACGCAACTGCTTTGAAGCCCAGGCGCCCATGGCGCTGGAATCCGCAGCGGCCATGGCTCCGGCACGGGTTCAGACGGGGAAATTCTGGGAGATTATGCACGATCAACAAGGCATCAAGAGACTGGACTTACGGCCTCTGATTCAATATCTGCTGCTGCAGCAGCAAAATGACATGCCGGTGGAATTACTGGCGGCGGTATTCCAAAGTCAGTTCGCGGCGGGATGGGAGGACATTATTTGCCGCGCGGCGGCTGATACACACATTGATACGGTGGCATTATCTGGCGGCGTATTTGCCAACCAGCTCTTCGCCAACGACCTGACGCATCGGCTGGAACATCACAACCTGAAGGTGCTGCGCCATCGCATCGTACCACCCAATGACGGTGGACTTGCGTTGGGTCAGGCGCTGGTGGCGGTAACCCGATGGATGAATGAATATGGCGGCTCGCAATCATCCGCTACGGAGTGTGGAACATGTGTTTAGCGGTACCGGCAAAACTGATTCGACAGGATGGCCAGCAGGGCATTGTCGACCTGCACGGCAATCGCCTGCCGGTTAATACGATGATGACTCCCGAGGCCAAACCCGGCGACTGGATCTTAATTCATGCCGGATTCGCCATCGAGCGGCTTAATCCGGAGGCGGCCCGTGAAACCTTTGCACTGTTGGAAGAAGTTGACCGAACCAGCGGCAACAGCGATTACCGGCCCGATGCGCAACAAAACACCGCAACACCGGCTGTGCGAGGAGATATGTCATGAGTTCGACACACGCCTTCACGGATAATCTGTTGCAGCGCCTGCGGGAAGCGGCAGCAGCCATTGGACAGAACGTGGCGTTCATGGAAGTATGCGGAACGCATACCACCAGCGCTTTTCGTTGCGGCTTGCCCAGCGTTCTGCCTCCCAATGTACGACTCATCAGCGGGCCGGGCTGTCCGGTGTGTGTCACGTCCCAGGGCGATATTGACAGGCTCATTGATCTCGGCGCGCGGCGGGATGTCATTTTATGCACCTACGGCGACATGCTGCGGGTTCCGGGACGGCATGGAAATCTTGAAAATGCCCGGGTACGTGGAGGCCGGATTGAGGTTGTCTACAGCAGCATGGACGCAGTAAAACTGGCGCAAAAGCAACCGGATCGTGAAGTGGTATTTGCCGCGGTAGGCTTTGAAACCACCGCTCCGGCCACGGCTGCGGCCATTTGCGAAGCGCAACGGCTCAATATTGGAAATTTCAGCGTCCTGGCAAGTCACAAACGCATCATTCCCGCGATGCGGGCACTTTTGACCGATGGAGAAATTCCCAAAATCAAAGGATTTCTCTGTCCGGGGCATGTGTCGGTGATTATCGGCTCGGAAGTATATCAGAGCATTGTTGATCAGTTCGGGGTGTCATGTGTGGTCGGTGGTTTTGAACCACCGCAATTGCTTTCCGCCCTGGTATGTCTGATCGAACTGGTTGTAAATAACAAAACCGCCCTGGTGAATCAGTACCCCGAAGCGGTGCACGCCAGGGGAAATCGCTGGGCACTGACACTGCTTGAGAAGATTTTTGAACCCGGCGCGGCCCGCTGGCGCGGCATGGGTACCATACCTGACAGCGGCCTGATACTGCGAAGCGATTATCAGAGCTTTGATGCAGCACGGCGATTCAATCTGCCTGAACCGCAGGAGCGTGAACCGGCAGGATGTATTTGCGGCAAGGTTATCAGTGGCGCGGCGCTTCCCGGACAATGCCGGCTCTTTGGACGAGCCTGTACGCCCATTTCACCGATCGGCCCCTGCATGGTCAGTTCCGAAGGTACATGCTCGGCATGGTTTAAGTATGGTAAAAGCAACCAACGGACAATTCCGCCTGCACACTTAAATGAATTGCTGGAGGTTTCGTCATGAACAGACCATCTGTCAATCATGCAACAGCGCAGCTTCACGCCACACCCGCGCCATTTACGCACATCGCCTTGGCACATGGCGGCGGTGGGCAATTAACCGATGCACTGCTGCGCGATATTGTCATGCCCCGACTGGGTAATCCGGCGTTATCCCAGCTTCTGGACTCCGGGATTATTCCAGGCGGAAAACTCGCCTTAACCATTGACAGCTACGTTGTTCAACCGCTGTTTTTCCCCGGCGGCGATATTGGTCGCCTGGCCGTCAGCGGAACAGTCAATGATTTAGCCGTATGCGGCGCGCATCCGCGGGCTTTGGCGCTGTCGATGATTCTGGCGGAAGGTTTGGATCGCAAAGTGCTTGAGCGCGTGCTGGACTCGGTCGCGGCAACCGCCGGCGAAGCGGGCGTGAGGATTATTACCGGCGACACCAAAGTGGTGGGAAGCGGACAGGCGGACGGAATATATCTGACTTCGGCCGGGGTTGGTGAATTAATGGGCCATCCGCTACCGCATCCGGATCATATCGAGCCTGGCGATGTGCTGATGATCAACGGCCCGATTGGAGAGCATGGCCTGGCAGTGATGCTGGCACGTGAAATGCCCGAAGTGGAAAGTGCTTTACGCAGCGATGTATCGCCGCTCAATGGTCTTATCGAACACTTGCGATGCGCGGTTCCGGAGGTGGTTTTTATGCGTGATCCGACGCGCGGTGGTCTGGCTGGCGTTGCCGCCGATCTGGCCGCACGCACGGGCTTGCGCATCAATCTCGAGGAAACGCACATTCCCATTCGCCCGGAGGCCAAACACGCCGCGGACATGCTGGGGCTGGACCCGCTGGACATTGCCAATGAAGGAAAAGTGTTTGTGGCGGTGCGGCCCGCCCAGGCCCAGGCCGCGCTTCATGCCATGCGACAACATCCGCAGGGACGTGAGTCGCAGATTATCGGCTATGTAACTTCTGAAAAAGACGGGGTCTGTACTCTGCATACGTCCATCGGCGGATGGAGAGTGCTGCAGAAGCCATATGGAGAACAATTGCCGCGCATCTGCTGAAGTCAAGCGGGATGTTGCAGCTTTGAAGGAGGTTTTACCATGCCAGTTAATACGGTTCTACCCAAGCCTCCCACCGAAGACAAACGGTGGAAAATTATTGAAACCACCATGCGGCGCAATGATTTCCAACCCGACGCCCTGATTGAAAGTCTGCACAGCGTGCAGCAGACGTTCGGCTTTCTGGATATTCCATCCATGCGTTGGGTGGCCGCAGCGCTGAAAGTGCCTCTGTCCAAGGTGTACGGCGTTGCAACATTTTATCATTTTTTCACACTTAAACCGCAGGGGAAGCATGTTTGTGTCGTCTGCATGGGAACGGCATGTTACATCAAAGGCGGCCGGCAGCTTCTGGATGAAATACAGCGGCATTATGCCATTGCGGAAGGACAGACCACCAAAGATGGCCAGCTTTCCCTGCTGGTGGCCCGATGCATTGGAGCATGCGGCTTGGCTCCGACGGTGGTGGTTGACGGAAATGTTCTTGGCAAACGGTCTGCCGCGGAACTTCTGGCGGCTCTGGATGAAACGGTGGAAAGGAAGCGGCAATCATGAAACCTGAAGAACTAATAAGCATGATGGAAAAGGCACGCGCGGATTCGTCCGCTTTCGAGCATGAAATCCGTGTCTGCACGGAATCAGGATGCATGAGCCTGCAGAGCGATACCCTGCTCAAAGCCCTTGGAGATGAAGTCAAAACCCGCGGCATGACGGATAAAATCTGCGTCAAAGGCGTTGGCTGCATGGGGCTTTGCTGCAATGGACCGCTGGTTCAGGCCGACACGGCAATGTATCAATTTGCCAAGCCGGAACATGCCTCCGCTATTGTGCAAGGACTTTCAACACAGCCCGTTGCCGAGTTGCTCTGCAACACACAGCAGCCCTTCTTCACCCGCCAAAAACTTGTCGTGCGGGAGAATTCGGGGCACGTTGATCCGGAAAGCCTGGTCGACTGCATCGCCCACGGTGCCTATCAGGCCCTGCTTAAAGCCCTCACCACGATGACGCCCCATCAGGTCATACAGGAAATTTCTGATTCCGGCCTGCGCGGACGCGGCGGAGCGGGTTTCCCAACCGGACTGAAATGGGCCACCGTCTCAAAAGCCGGCGGCAGCGACAAATATGTGATCTGTAATGGTGATGAAGGCGATCCGGGCGCATTCATGGATCGCAGTGTCATGGAAGGTGATCCGCATCGGGTGCTGGAAGGAATGGCCATCGCCGCATATGCGGTAGGTGCCGAAAACGGCGTTATTTATGTCCGGGCGGAGTACCCTCTGGCGGTCAAACGCCTGACGAAAGCCATCAATCTGGCGCGACGGCATGAGTTGATCGGCCATAATATTTTTGGAACCAAATTCAGCTTTAATGTCGAATTGCGGCTCGGTGCCGGAGCGTTTGTATGCGGCGAGGAAACCGCACTGATCGCAAGTGTGGAAGGCAAGCGCGGCGTTCCGCGGCCACGGCCGCCCTACCCGGCGAATTCCGGCCTCTTTGGCTGTCCCACGCTTATCAACAATGTGGAGACATATGCCAATGTCGCCCCGATTATCAACAAGGGAGCGGCATGGTTTGCGCAGATCGGAACGGAAAAAAGCAAAGGCACAAAAATTTTCGCTCTGACCGGAACCGTCAAAAACTGCGGCCTGATTGAAGTCGCCATGGGAATGCCGCTTCGCGAGATCATTTACGATATCGCCGGCGGCGTTCCGAATGGAAAAGCATTTAAAGCCGTGCAGACCGGCGGTCCATCGGGCGGGTGTATTCCCGCGGAACTTTTGGATATTACCGTGGATTATGAATCGCTGGCCAAAGCCGGATCCATCATGGGGTCCGGCGGCATGATTGTCATGGACGAAACCAGCAACATGGTGGATGTGGCCCGGTTCTTCATGGAATTCTGCATGACTGAAAGCTGCGGCAAGTGCGTTCCCTGCCGCGTGGGAACCTATGAAATGCATCAACTGTTGAATCGTATTTGTGAAAAGCGGGGCACGCCGGAAGACCTGCAATTACTGAAGGATTTATGCGGTATGGTCAAACAGACCAGCCTGTGCGGATTGGGTCAATCCGCACCAAATCCGGTACTCAGCACGTTGCGCTATTTTGAACATGAATACCTGGATCTTGTCAATCAAACTCAGGCCGCGCACGCAGACCAAAGCCCTGCCGCCACGGGTGAACATATTGAACTGGAGGTGCTCCCATGAGACCGGCTACATCAACCGTTGAATCTCTCACACTGCAAATCGACGGCAAAGACATAAGCTGCCGAAGCGGTGAGACAATTCTTCAGGTTGCGCGTGATAACAATATTGATATTCCGACGCTGTGTTTTCTGGAGGGCCTTACGGTTTGGGGAGGTTGCCGGTTGTGCATGGTGGAGATTGCCGGATCACCCAAGCTTCATGCCGCCTGCGCCACAACCTGCGCCGAGGGGATGGTGGTCAGCACGGCGTCCCCGCGTCTGAAAGAATATCGCAAGATGATTGTGGAAATGCTCTTTGCGGAACGAAATCATGTGTGCGCGGTATGCGTCAGCAATGGGCACTGTGAATTGCAGAATATGGCAGTGAAACTGGAAATTGACCATGTGCGGTTCCCGTATCGCTTCCCGCATCTGGAAGTTGATAATTCACACGATGCCATGCGACTGGATCAAAACCGATGCATTTTATGCGTACGCTGCGTGCGCGTATGCGGAGAAATTGAAGGCGCTCATACCAAAGATGTAAAAGGCCGGGGCGTGCTGGCCGCCATTATTCACGATCTGGATCAGCCCTGGGGTGAAAGCGAGACGTGCACCGCCTGCGGAAAATGTGTTAACGTGTGCCCCACAGGCGCATTAACCCACCGCGGCACGGCCGTTGGTGAAATGACCAAAAAAGCCCAGTTTTTACCGTATCTGACATTAATGCGGGAGGCCAAATCATGACCAGTTCCACAACCAGACCAACCGTGGCCACCGTGTGGCTTGATGGCTGCTCGGGGTGCCATATGAGCCTCATGGACCTTGATGAACGGCTTATTACGCTTGCCGGACTGGTGGATATTTTACATTCGCCGGTGGTAGACCCGAAAGAATTCCCGCAAAGCGTGGATTTGACGCTCGTGGAAGGCGCGGTCAGCAGCGAAGAGGATCTGCATAAAGCCAGAACCATCCGCGCGCACAGCAAATATGTCATCGCCATGGGCGATTGTGCGGTTACAGGCAATGTTCCGGCCATGCGTAACTACTGGGATCGCTCTGAATTATTCGACCGCGCTTATGTGGAAAATGCCCAGGAACCCGCGTCGCCCGAAGAACGCAAAGCCTTGCTTCCGCTGGTGGTCGTACCGCCTCTACGCCCCCATGCCACACCGCTGCATGAGGTGATCAAAGTTGATGTTTTTCTGCCCGGTTGCCCGCCACCGGCTGATGCGATCTGGTTTGTGCTGACGGAATTACTGGCCGGACGCGTGCCCAACGCCATGAGCGTCTCGCGCTTTGGAAAATAGCCGGCGACCGGACGAACGGGCTTTGAAAAGAGGATGTTATCATGACTCAAACCATTACCATTGACGGCGTTACCCGCATTGAAGGACATGCGAAAATAACGATCCATCTGGATGATGCCGGAAAAGTCCGCGATGCGCAGTTTCATGTGACTCAATTCCGCGGATTTGAGAAATTTGTGGAAGGCCGGCCGCTGACCGAGATGCCTGGCATTATGGCTCGAATCTGCGGAATCTGTCCTGTCAGTCATCTGATGGCGGCGGCCAAGGCGTGCGATGATATTCTGGCGGTCCAAATACCTCCCACGGCGAATAAACTTCGCCGGATAATGAATTTAGCGCAATTGGTGCAGAGCCACGCGCTATCGTTTTTCCATCTCTCGAGTCCGGATCTGCTTTTTGGTATGGACGGCGATCCCATGCGGCGCAATATCTTCGGGCTGATTCGAGAACATCCGGATTTTGCGCGTGATGGCATACTGCTGCGCAAATTCGGACAGGATGTTATCGCCTTGCTGGGGGGAAAAAAAATTCACCCGGCCTGGGTGGTACCGGGCGGAGTCAATTCACCTCTGACGGAAGAAACCCGCGACGCGATTTTGAAAGAAATTCCCGCCGCCATCGCCCGTGTGGATCGGGCCTTGAATTATTTTCATGAAATTGAAGATCACTACCCCGCCGAAGTCGATGCGTTCGCTAACTTCCCGACGCTATTTGCCGGACTGGTAACGCCTGAAGGCCTCCTGGAACATTATGACGGAGCCTTGAAATTTGTCGATCACAACGCCACGCCGGTGGCGGAACTCAGCTTGAGCGATAGCAGCCATTATGGAACGCTTATCAGCGAAGCAGTTGAGAATTATTCATACCTCAAGTTCCCGTATTTCAAGCCCCGTGGATACCCTGCCGGAATTTACCGCGTGGGCCCGCTGGCGAGGCTGGTTGTGGCTGAACGATGCGGTACCATACGAGCGGACATGGAATTAGGTGTCTTTCGCACGCGTCTGGGCCGGGCGCCTCAGAGCAGTTTTCATTATCACTGGGCGCGGCTCATTGAAATTCTCTTTGGCATAGAAATGATACAGCGACTGCTGCAGTATCCGGATATTCTCAACACCCATATCCGTTCGCGTGCCAGACCCAATCGGCTTGAGGGCGTGGGTATTTCCGAGGCTCCACGCGGCACCCTGATTCACCATTATAAAATCGATGAAAATGGCCTGATCCGATGGGCCAACCTGATCATCGCCACCGGGCATAACAACCTGGCGATGAATCTGGGCGTGCGACAGGTTGCCGAGAGATTTGTCGATGGCAACAAACTGCAGGAAGGCATGCTCAATCGCGTGGAGGCGGTGATTCGCTGCTTTGATCCGTGCCTGAGCTGCTCCACCCACGCGCTGGGGCAAATGCCGCTGCGAATTGAACTTTGTAGGTCAGATGGCGAGGTGTGCGATGTGCTGCAACGAAACTGATTTCGCCGCCGCCCGGTATCACACATTGCTGATCGGCTATGGCAACACCTTACGCGCTGATGACGGAGCCGGGCCGGCGGTCATCAAAAAGCTCTCCGCGGTTCTGCCGGCGTATTGCGTTGAATTTGTGCGGCTCATCGCGTGCGGACAATTAACGCCGGAGTTGGCGCTGGACATCGCCGAGGTCCGTCGTGTTATTTTCGTGGATGCCAGCATGGCGCTTTCTCCCGGGCAATTGACTGTCAGGCCAATCCATCGGGAAGAATCCAACATCCTTACCGGCCACCATTTCACGCCCGGAATACTGCTGAACATGACCCAACGCGCCTTCGGCGCATGTCCCATCGCGTGGGTGGCGGCGATCGGATGTCAGTCCACGGACATCGGTGACAAGCTTACTCCACAAATCGCCGCCGCGGTTGATCGGCTGGTATCGCATCTGCGTAACGGCATCTGCCAGTGGATTAACGGAAACAATTTTTTGCCGGAAGTGCTCACGGATGTGGTACCGGCTGCCATCATGCACAAACAAGCAGGAAAGGATTATTTATGAATACTCAGGGACATACAACCATTGACGGCAATGAGGCGGCAGCCAGCGTGGCCTACCGTACCAGCGAAGCGGCGGTGATTTACCCCATTACTCCCTCAAGCCCGATGGGGGAATTTTTTGATGAGTGGTCCACACGCGGGCAAGCCAATATCTGGGGTGATGTGCCGAAAATTGTGGAAATGCAGAGTGAAGGCGGCGCGATCGGCGCTGTGCATGGTGCCCTGCAGGCCGGATCGCTATGCACCACCGCCACCTCATCACAGGGATTGCTGCTGATGATTCCCAACCTATACAAAATCGCGGGCGAACTTACCAGTTTCGTCATTCAGGTGGCGGCGCGTTCTCTCTCGACCCATGCACTGTCCATTTTCGGCGATCACTCTGATGTGATGGCATGCCGGCAGACGGGTTTCGCCATGCTGGCTTCGATGAATGTACAGGAAGCACACGATCAGGCGGCTGTTGCATTGGCAGCCAGTTTGCGAAGCAGAGTTCCATTCATCCATTTCTTTGACGGGTTTCGCACTTCGCATGAGCTTAACGGCGTTGCCATGCTTTCCGATGACCAGCTTCGCACCCTGATTCCCCAACAGTGGATTGCCGCGCATCGGAAGCGGGCGTTAACACCTGACGCACCGGTGCTGCGCGGTACGGCGCAGAATCCAGATACGTTTTTCCAGGCGCGCGAAGCGGCCAACCCTTTTTACGATGCGCTGCCGGGCATCATTGTTGAAGAAATGCGGCGGTTTGGACAACTTATCGGGCGGCCGTATGAACCTTATGAATACAGAGGCCATCCACAGGCGTCGCGCGTGATGATCATCATGGGATCGGGAGCCGAAACCACCAGTGAAACGGTGCGGTATCTCCTGCAACAGGATCAGCGCGTCGGTTGCGTGATTGTGCGAATGTTTCGTCCGTTTGCGGGGGATTTGCTGGTCAGGGCCATTCCCGCAACGGCCCGGAAAATCGCAGTCATGGATCGCACGAAAGAGCCGGGATCCGCCGGCGAACCGCTGTATCAGGATGTCGTGACCTCACTGGCTCGGGCGAAGATGACCGGTGCATTACCCATGGGTGAATTGCCGATGGTCATCGGTGGGCGATATGGCTTATCAAGCAAGGAATTTACACCCGCGATGGTCAAAGCCGTATTCGACGAGCTGGATCAGGCCCATCCAAAGGCCCGGTTTACAGTCGGAATTAATGATGACGTTACACATCTGTCACTGAAAGTTGATGAGAGTTTTGATCTGCCTATGGGAGATGTGGTTCAGGCCGTATTTTATGGATTAGGCGCGGATGGTACCGTGGGAGCCAATAAGAACTCCATAAAAATTATCGGCGATCAGACCGACTTACATGCCCAGGGTTATTTTGTTTACGATTCCAAAAAATCAGGTGCCATGACCATCTCGCATCTGCGATTCGGAAAAGAGCCGATCCATGCCGCTTATCTGATTCGCAAGGCCAACTTCATTGCCTGCCACCAGTTTGAATTTCTCCAGCGCATGGACATTCTGGAGTTGGCCGCCCCCGGTTCGGTATTTCTGCTTAACGCACCGTTGGAGGCTCAACAACTATGGGATCATCTGCCGGTGGAAATCCAGCAGACCATTATCGAAAAGCGCCTGCGACTGTTTGCGATAGACGCAAACGCCGTAGCCCGCGACACCGGCATGGGCCGGCGAATCAATACCATTATGCAAACAGCTTTTTTTGCCATATCCGGGGTGTTACCGCGCGCTGCGGCGATCGAAGCCATTAAAAAGGCGATCAAAAAGTCCTATCAAAAGCGTGGCGAGGAAGTGGTTCAGCGGAATTACAACGCGGTGGATCAGACGTTGGCCAATTTGCATGAAATCACCGTTCCTGCCACCGCCACTTCCGCCATTCGCCAGGAAAGCTTCACACAGCCGGCCATGCCGCCATTCACCCAACGGGTGCAGGCGGTCATGATGGCGGGAAAGGGCGATTTGTTGCCTGTCAGCGCATTTCCAGTTGACGGCACCTGGCCGACCGGCACAACCAAATGGGAAAAGCGCAACATCGCGGTAGAAATTCCGGAATGGGATCAGCAATTCTGCATCCAATGCAACAAGTGCGCCTTTGTTTGTCCGCATGCGGCCATTCGGGCGAAACTTTATGACGCCGGCGAATTAGCCGGTGCGCCAAAACTCTTTAAGCACATGGCCTACAAAGCGCCCGATTTTAAGGGCATGTCCTATACGCTGCAGGTGGCTCCCGAAGATTGCACGGGATGCGGATTGTGTGTGGAAGTCTGCCCGGCCAAGGATAAGGCAAATCCCAAGCACAAAGCCATTAATATGGTTCCACAACGCCCCATCCGCGATCGTGAACGCGACAACTTCAATTTCTTTCTGAACATTCCGGAACTGGATCGCACACGCATTGCGCGATTGGATGTGAAAGCCAGTCAATTCCTGCTGCCATTGTTTGAATTCAGCGGAGCCTGCGCCGGGTGCGGCGAAACGCCTTATATTAAATTACTGACCCAATTGTTTGGAGATCGATTGATTATCGCCAATGCCACAGGTTGTTCCTCAATCTATGGCGGCAATCTTCCCACCACCCCCTATACCACCAACCGCGATGGCCGCGGCCCGGCATGGAATAATTCCCTCTTTGAGGATAATGCCGAATTCGGTATGGGTATGCGGCTGAGCGTGGACCAGCACATCCGGCAAGCGCAACGTCTGCTGCGGGAACTTTCGGGTCATATCGGCGATAGCTTAACTTCCGCCATCCTTCAAGCGGATCAAACATCGGAAAAGGCAATAGCCGATCAGCGGCAACGGGTGGTGGAATTGCGCAAAGTCCTCCAGAACATCGATCAACCTCAAGCCGCGGCGCTGGCGCAAATAGCCGATTATCTGGTTCGCAAGAGCGTCTGGATCATCGGTGGCGATGGATGGGCATATGACATTGATTTTGGCGGACTGGATCATGTTTTGAGTCTGCCTTTTGATATCAATATTCTGGTTCTGGACACGGAAGTGTATTCCAATACCGGCGGCCAAAGTTCCAAGAGCACTCCCATTGGCGCAGTAGCCAAATTTGCCGCCGCCGGAAAAGCCACCCAGAAAAAGGACCTGGGACTTATGGCGATGAGTTATCGGCATGCCTATGTGGCAAGTGTCGCTTTTGGAGCCAATGATAATCACACCGTTCGCGTTTTCAGTGAAGCCGCAAGTTACCCCGGCCCATCATTGATTATTGCATACAGCCACTGCATTGCGCATGGGTATGATCTCAAATTCGGGATCAATCAGCAGAAATTAGCCGTGGATAGCGGCGTGTGGCCGCTGTATCACTATGACCCGCGACTGCTGGCCCGCGGAAAACCGCCGCTGCAGATTGATTCGCCGAGCCAAAAGGCCAATGTGCGCGATTATCTTCGCAATGAGACACGCTTTTCCATGATTGAAAAAATGAATCCTGAAAGATTCCGCATGCTTTCGGAAGCATCCGTACGCAATACCGCCGAACGATTGGCACTGTACAGCCGGCTTGCGAGCTTTGCGTTTCCGGAACCCGAGGCCCCGGCTGAAGCAAGTCTAGCCGCCGATGAGGCGAAAGGAGAATAAGGTTATGGATATGTCTACAAACTATATGGGATTTGAACTTCCGCATCCGCTGATTCCCGGAGCATCTCCGATGGTCGGCGATATGGATACCGTTCGCCGCCTGGAAGATGCCGGCGCTCCAATGATTATCATGCACTCAATATTTGAGGAGCAACTGGTTAAAGAAGAGCTGTACGTGGACTGGACACTAACCCAGGGAGAGTACAACTCAAGCGAAGCATCCAGCTATCTTCCAACGCCGTACAATTTTCGTCTGGGACCGGATGCCTATCTTACGCAGTTGCAGAAAATAAAGGCTGCCGTGCATGTGCCGGTGATTGCCTCGCTGAATGGGCGTACGCTTGGCGGCTGGACCGCCTACGCGAAGTTGCTGGAGGACGCCGGAGCCGACGGCATTGAATTGAATCTCTACGATCTGGCACTTTCAGCGTTTCGGGATTCGACGGATGTTGAACGCGAATCTCTGGCGATCATACAGGACGTGCGAAAGGCGGTTGAAGTTCCTTTGGCCGTGAAGCTGTCACCGTTTTATACTTCGCCGGTGCATTTTGTCGCTCAGGCAGTCAAATCCGGTGCGGGAAGCGTGGTGATCTTCAATCGCTTTTATCAAGCCGACATTGATATTGAAAATCTCACGGTAACACGGGAACTCAAGCTCTCCACATCCGATGAACTTTTACCCCGCCTGCGATGGACCGCGGCGATCAGTGGACAGGTAGATTGCCAGGTGGCCATTACCGGTGGCGTTCAGAATGCCCGCGACGCCGTAAAGTGCCTGATGGTTGGGGCAGACGCCGTGCAAATCGTTTCAGCGCTTTTGGAATATGGTGCGGACCATCTGACGGTATTGCGCAATGCCCTGGCCGAATGGATGCAGTCCCATGAATATACATCCGTGAAACAGATGAAAGGCTCCATGAGCATGGCGCGATCATCGGAGCCGGAACTCTTCGAGCGAGGCAATTATATTCAGATTCTTCAGGGGTGGAAAAAAGCGGAATCCGGCATGGAGTGTTTCTGGAGCTGAATCATGCATGAAGTTTCAATTGCGGAATCGTTGATTGCGTTAATCCGCCGTCACCTGCCGGCGCATCAGCGCCTTGTTCAGGCTACGGTGCGCATCGGACCGATGCACGGCATAGTACCGGAGGCCATGGAAATGGCATGGAATATCGCCAGTGCTGATGCGGGCTGGAAGGGATCACGGTTAATCGTCATGACACCGCCCTGGCGATTGCGTTGTGTGGTGTGCGGGCGCTGCTGGGAACCGGTAACGGTTGACGAGCATTGCGTTTGTGGAGCCGCACACGTTGAGATTTTAGGCGGCGATGAGTTCCAATTGGATAGCATTGATGTTCATTCGGCGGCGAAACATCGCAGGCGGAACACCGCGCGACATGGCCGAGGCCGTCCGAGAACTTTTACAAGGGGAGTCGCACATGAGCACCAAAGTTCCCATCGTTGAAAATGTGCTCAAACTTAACGATGAATTGGCCCTGCAGAATCGGGAACTTTTTCAACGCTCCGGTGTGTTTGCCGTGGATTTAATCGGTGCCCCCGGTGCGGGAAAAACCGCTCTTCTGGAGTTCACGCTTCGGCAACTCAAGGACGTCATCAACATCGGCGTGATTGTCGGTGATCCGGCAACCAGCCGCGACGGAGATCGTCTGGCCAAATACTCGCGGCATATTGTGCAGGTCAACACCGGAAGCGGGTGCCACCTCGATGCGAATCAGGTGCGCCATGCCATGGATAAACTCAAACTCGCCGATCTGGATGTACTGATTATTGAAAACGTGGGAAATCTCATCTGCCCGGTCTCCTTTAATTTGGGCCAGCACTGCAAGATCGGCATGTTCAGCGTCAGTGAAGGCGATGACAAAGCCGCCAAGCATCCGAATCTGGTTGTATCCGCTGATCTGCTGATTCTGAATAAAATGGATCTGATTCCTTATATCCCATTTGATCTCGCACGCTTCCGGCAGGATGTTGAACATCTTAATCGCGCCGCCCCTTTGCTGGAAATTTCCGTTGTGCGCAATCAGGCCGCATCATGGCTGGACTGGTTGACGGCTCGCGCCGGGCAACAGAAGTCATTCCGAAAGGCCGGCAAGCATAAGGAAAAGGCCGTGGCAAGGAGTCAACGATGAAACTTGCGGTACCGGTATTGAATGGACAACTGTTCCCACACTTCGGCAGAAGTTCCGAGTTTGCGTTTTTTCAGTTCGATGCCACCACCGGAAACATTGTGTCAAAAGAGATTCTCGCCGCTCCCCCGCATGAACCGGGAATACTTCCCGCCTGGCTTCAATCGCACCGGATCAGTGTTTTGATAACCGGAGGAATCGGCGCACAGGCGGCCGAGCTGTGCCGCCGCAATGCAATACAGGTTCTGGCCGGCGCTCCTTCGGAGCCGGTTGAAAGGATCGTTACCGACTGGTTGCAGGGGCGTCTCGAACTTCATGCCAACGTGTGTACGCGGGATGAACATCATGAACATCGTCAGTGCGGAGAACATCACCATGTCTGATATGATTAAGCCACCAGCTCCCGGAGGTATTGCTTACGGTCCAAGTTGGCCGCACGCAATGAAAATACCGTTCGCCCTGAACATTCCAGGCATAGCACGGCAGGTCTCGGATTGCGACACGGTTTATGTGAAACATCCCGAGATCATGCATGAGGATATCTTTTCGTCCCCGCGTGGCCGCACGATGACCAACGGCCTGTTGCGGCAGGGGCGAGCGGCAGCATCGCAATTAATCATCACGTTTCGCCAGCCGGCGGGGCTGAATATGCCCGCACCGTTGCAGGCCTGGATGATTACGAGAAAGCCTCAGGTGTTCCGCTTACCTGCCGCGATTATGCAGGATGGCGTGGCTAAGGCGGAAGCCCGCGCAAGCTTGATGTTGCCCAAGTGGAAAGACCTGGCAATACTGGACATACCGCAATGATATCGAACGTGGCCAATACGGTTTTGCTCGAAAACGCCGCACTTCAAGAGCTTTTTGCGGATCAGCGAGTTTCTGTGCTTTTGGCCAACATGGGTGCTCTGCTTAATGCAATTGATGATGCCGGAGAATGGCGGCGGATCAAACAATACCACACGCCGCGAGTTCCAGGTTGTTCCAGCAGGAATCAACTGCAACGAGTCGGTCTGGCTGTAACGCCGGGCCGGAAATTCTATTGGCAGGAACCACAACAAGTACTGAATTGCCCGCCGCATCGACCGTCGTTGCGACCTGGTGGTCTTCCCGCTTCCTCCGGAGAGCAGGACGATCAGACCACTGACCGGCAATCTTAAGCCAATAGCAATAAGGGCCGTCAATACTTTTCACTGACTCCGGAAGAGAGGTTGCCATGAAGCGAGTACTGGTCAATATTATCATCGACACCCTGGCAGCAATGGTGATGCTGGGATTGCTCGCCACCGGAATTATTTTGCGTTTTACGCTCCCTCCACGCAGCGGCCGCGTACGGACGCTGTGGAGTATGAGCCGGCACCAGTGGGGCGACCTGCACTTCTGGTTGGCACTGGCAGCTGTGGCAATTGTACTTCTACATCTGGCACTGCACTGGGATTGGGTAGTCTGCATCGTGCGCCGCTGGCTGGTCGGCGTTAATCAAGGTGGCCCCAGCAAGCGTTTACGAGTGTTTAGCGCCATAATTACGGCACTGATTGTCGCTTCGGCGATAACAAGTTTCTGGTGGATTTCCACGCGGTCTGTAAAGCCCGCCGGTATGATTCAATCCGGGGGAAACGGATTTTCAAGCTCCGGATCCAACCTCCCCGGCAGCATGACTCTGGTTCGGACCGCCGCCACCTTGCATTGTTCCATCGCGGAGGTAAAGCATCGACTGGGATTGGCTTCCACCACTCCTGAAAGTGAACGGCTCGGCCAAATCGCCAGAGAACGGGGAGTAACCATGCGGGAAATTCGAAACCGCCTGGAATTGCAGAGCCGACACACCCAACCTTGACGTGCACTGCAGTGAATCTCAATTTATTGCTGGAGGTGAAACAGGGACGCAATGACCTTTCCCGGCGACTGGCTCTGATTGTCCACTGCGTTCGCACCCCGCGGCGAGATACTCCGCGAACCCCGATGTCCCGCCAGCTTCACCTTCGCCGGCAATACGTTGCGTTCCATGCCCCTGCCCTTCGCCCGGCATGTGGAGCGACCGCAAAACGTCCGTGGTTATGGATTTAACATTAACTGACGATCCGCAACAAAACCTGTGCGTGTGTCGCGCCGATAATCAGCCAATACGGCGCACTATTTCTGCCACCACAGGTGGAAGATACGCCCCGCCGCATGATTCATAACGTGACATATACACACACATATGCCATGGCAGCGACGCTCTTTTCCTGCGATACCATTATTCCATCACAGATCCCCCCGGACGTTCATATCATTGGCGTCCCCGTTCCGCGGTTTACAACCACATGATGCATGTCCCCTTTAAAATATCGTGGTACGGGCGATTCCGGCCCACTTTTTTTTATTTTTTTTGCTTTTTTTTCTTGACATCGGCAGGTACAAAGTCTATGGTGCCTTTTGTAGCTTGAGGATGGTCCTCTTGCGCGAAGACCGGTTCCAGCGGGCCGTAACAGTACAGACCGATGGAGAACGGGATCGAAGCGGGGCGTGTGCACGCGCCAGGCAACTCCAGCCTTTTCCTCTTCTCTCGTAATTTTTCACCACCACATGCTGACGCGGCCAAGCGGAGCCAGAGTTTCCTTTTAAGGAAAGGGTAAAACCATGCAAAGTCGAAGAAATCTTATTGGATGGGCTGCCGCCCTGCTCATGATGGCTGCCTTCTGGGCGATCACCCCGGTCGTTCATGCCCAACAGTGGCAAGGGGCGCAACAACCAGCCCAGGCGAAAAGCCAGACCTTTGTTGGCAGGGTTTTCAAGCTCCAGGGCGGAAAGTACGCCTTGATCACAGGCAAAACACCGCAGGGCCAGGTGGCTGGGCACTATCTGAAGAATCTCCACAGTCCCAAGAAATATGTTGGCAAAACGGTGAAGGTCACTGGGACCTTGAACATGAAAACCAACACGATCCATGTAAAAAAAATCCGGACCGAATAATCGGGGCCGGACCGTGATCGTATCTTGTGCAATGACAGAGAGGCTGCGGCCGCAGCCTCTCTGTCAATTTTTAGACGCGAACATACGCTGATGGCCGTGCACTGGTTGCCGTTGCCCTTACTGTGAAGACCGCCCAGGGTGCGCGCATCGCCATCGCGGTCGGTAAGGCTTGCTCGGCATCAGTGTCGGTGCACCCATCTCGCCATTCCATTTGGACAGAGCCAAAGTTCCTGTGAATTTTGCGCAACGTTTCCGCCGAGCAATTTGAACTCTTGGCGATGTCCCATGCGGTCCGGCTCTTATTTGATCGGGCAGTATATTTGAATTGTTACGGCACATTCCCCAGTCGCCTAATCAAGCTTTCGCCCACGTACCTTTCTACGATTCCACACGACCCATACACCGGAAAACCATTTGGCTACACTGCCAGCCCGAACGGCTGCACGGTTTACAGCCCCGGCAGATTTCCATCGCGATTGACAACTGGCATACACATTCTGCCCGGCCGCCCCATCCTGGCCTACCTGAGCTTGCCGGCGGGGAGATATCCCCTCTAAGCATCCGCCGAGCGGGGGCCGCTTGTGCCACGAACCGCCGTTTTTTTCACCTCGCGTTTTTGGTAATCGGAGGCTGTTGTGTAGTGAAACACCAAGTTTCGCCGAGCACCGGCACATGAATGTGTCAACTGACATTGCTTTCAACCGAGTTGTGTTGGCCGGTGCATTTATTCATGGCCTGGCGGAATTCACCGTGGCGGAGTGCGATAGACTCGATGGCCCGTACTAGTGCAGATGGGGAGACGATAACGGGTGGCTGGTCAATATGTCAGATGGAATATTTCCGCCTTAGATTCAAAACTTCCGCCGGCGGCATTAGAATAGCTGGGAGTTTGCCGGCTGTACCAAGGAGTTGCCATTGAAATTGAATCCCCGTGATTTCGCCGTACCTTCCCTTGCTGATTTTAAAAAGCTCGCGGTGCCAGGAGCCATTATACCGGTATATGTTCCGGTTGCGGGGGATTATCTCACGCCCGTATCCGCATATCAGCGCTTACGCGGCACCTCGGGGTATTCCTTTTTGCTGGAATCTGTGGTTGGGGGCGAACGCGTAGCGCGGTATTCGTTCCTTGGTGCGGCTCCGACAATGGTGTTTGAAGCGCGTGATCAGGAAATGACAGTTTACAACCGCCCCGATCATGCCGATACCACGCGCAGCGTTTCGCAATCATCGGACCCGTTGGCCGAATTCGAAAAACTTCTTGGTCACGCCAAAGCGGTGCGATTGCCCGATCTCCCGGCGTTTACCGGCGGCGCAGTGGGCTACGCCGGGTATGATACCGTGCGATATCTGGAGCCGGAAAAGCTCGCATCCCCGCCGCGGGACACCCGTCATCTGCCGGATATTATTTTTGGCATTTATGACGATCTGATCATCTTCGATCATGTTAAAAAGACTATTTTACTGGTAGCCAATATTCGGGTAAATGATTCTGACATCGACAAATTGTATGACGGCGCGGTGGATCGCATCGCCAGAATGATACAAACGCTCGGTACGCCGACGGCCATGCACCTGGACATGTTGAAACTCAATGTGGATGCAACACCGGCGTATGAAAGCAATTTTACCCGTGCGGGGTTTGAACATGCGGTGGATGCCGCCAAAGAATACATCAAGGCGGGAGATATATTCCAAGTTGTGTTATCGCAATGTCTCAATATGCGGACAAAAGCCGATCCCTTTGATATTTACCGTGCGTTGCGTGTGATTAATCCATCGCCGTTCATGTTCTATCTTAACAGCCCGGGTTGCACGCTCGTGGGATCCTCGCCGGAAATCATGTGCCGCGTTGAAGACGGCATAATTACCAACCGCCCGCTGGCGGGAACACGCCGGCGCGGCAAAACCCCGGAGGAGGATTTCGCATTGGAAGCGGAACTGCTGGCTGATCCGAAGGAACGCGCCGAGCATGTGATGCTGGTGGATTTGGGCCGCAATGATGTGGGACGGGTATCCGTGCCGGGATCGGTAAAAATCAGCGATGCGATGACCGTGGAGCGTTACAGCCATGTGATGCACATAACCACCAATGTCACCGGCAAACTGGCGGAAGGCAAAACCTGCTTTGATGCTTTGCGCAACACGCTGCCGGTGGGGACGGTCAGCGGGGCGCCAAAAATCCGAGCCATGCAGATTATCGATGAACTTGAGCCAACACGGCGCGGCCCCTATGCCGGGGCGGTAGGGTATATTGATTACGCCAAAAACATGGATACGTGCATCGCATTGCGCACCATGGTCATTACGCCGGAAGCCGACAATTCCGGCGCACCTGCACACCGCGTATATGTGCAGGCCGGAGCCGGCCTGGTAGCTGATTCGGTGCCCGCCAGCGAATATCAGGAATCTTTAAATAAAGCCGCGGCACTGCTTAAAGCGGTGGCGATGGCTGAGGCGGGTTTGACTTAATGGCCTCGCCGATCAATGCGATTGCGGCAGGCGGATCGGCGACCTCAATGATCAGTTGCGCATAACGGTCATGCCGCAATTCAACCGTAATTGCCTTGGCGGGATTATGCACATCCCAGAATACTTTGTCCGCGTCGACATGAAACGTTCCGGCGGTAATCACACCGGGTATGTAGGTGCCGGGTGCCCGGATGCCGCGCACCGCCTCACGCGTGGCGTGCACGTCGGCAATATGTTCAAGCGGAATGGTCAGGCTGCTTTTAAGCGACCAGATCTTATCCCAGCCGATTACCTGGACAATCAGTTTGCCGTCTTCAATTCGCACTTCCGTCATAAGTCACCGCCCTTCACCTTCGGTTTACTCCAATACTTATCTTATCCCGCAGGCATGAGGCATTGCAATTTCAATTCCCCCGCAAAACGCACGTCCGATTGCAGCGCCGCCGATGAAGCCGCAATCTCCGTCTCGTCGCTGGGCCGGTATTGCGGGGCGGTTCAAAATATTAAAATCCTGTATAATGTGCCTCCGATACCGCAAGGCATAAGCGTGTGCGGCATGGGCATACGGCGGAGGGTTGATCCCAATTTGAGGCATCCACCCGAAAACCGGGTGCCATAGAGAACACTGAAGTTTGGTTGAGTAATAAAACCCGAAAGGAAATGTGTGAAGTTTAAGCGTACTGATTATTGTGGGAAACTCGGAAAAAATGATGTCTCGCGGCAGGTTGTGGTAACGGGATGGGTGCAATCCTACCGCGATCATGGTGGGGTGGTATTTGTGGATGTACGAGACCGCACAGGGATTGTACAAATTGTATTCCGCCCGGAAATGGCGGAGGTATATGCGCTGGGCCGGCAGTTGCGCCATGAAGATGTGATTCTGGTAAAAGGTCACGTGCTGGCACGCGCGGCGGAAGCGGTAAATCCGAAAATCCCCACCGGTGAAATTGAAGTCACCGTGGACGCCATTGAATTGGCGAACAAGGCGGATACCGCCCCGTTTTCACCCACGCAACATGATCCAGTAAATGAAGATACGCGTCTGAAGTATCGCTATATTGATTTGCGCCGCGCCGATATGGCCCAGGCGATGATCACCCGGCACCGCGTAACCAAAATCATGCGCGATTATTGTGATGAGCATGGCTTTCTGGAAATTGAAACCCCCATGCTCTACAAAAGCACACCCGAAGGCGCCCGTGAATTTCTGGTGCCTTCCCGGCTGCACCCCGGCGAATTTTACGCCCTGCCGCAAAGCCCGCAGCTATTCAAACAGGTGCTGATGGTGGCCGGCATGGACCGCTACATGCAAATCGCCCGATGTTTCCGGGACGAGGATTTGCGAATGGATCGACAACCGGAATTTACGCAGCTTGATCTGGAAATGAGCTTTGTTGATCGCGAAGATGTCATTGACCTGATCACCGGGTTGCTGGTGCGGCTTTGGAAAGAAGTCCTCAATGTGCAGTTGCCCGCAACATTTCCGCGCATGGGTTGGCGGGAAGCGATGGATCGTTTCGGCATCGATCGCCCGGACACGCGTTATGGAATTGAATTAAAAGATATCAGCGATATTGTGCCGCAGACAGATTTTTCCGTATTCAAAGACGCCGTCAGCTCTGGCGGCTGTGTGAAGCTGATCGCGGTTCCCGGCGGAGCGGCGCTGACGCGCAAACAACTGGATCAACTTACGGAAGATGCAAAAAAACTGGGAGCCAAGGGGCTGGCCTGGATCAAGCTTGGCGGCGAAGCGGGTGCTGGAAATATGGGTGGCCCGATTGCCAAGTTCATTCCCGCAGCGCAGCAGCAGGCCATTCGCCGGCGCTGCGAAGCCAATGATGGCGATATCCTCCTCGGCGTTGCCGATAAACTTGAAACAGCCTGGAAAGTACTGGGCGAACTGCGTCAATCGCTGGCCAGACAACTTAAATTAATCCCGGAAAATCGTTTTGACTTTCTGTGGGTGGTGGATTTTCCAAGCTTTGAACATGACCCGGCGGCTGATCGCTTCATCGCGCGACATCATCCTTTTACCGCCCCGCTGGATGAAGATATACCACTGCTGGAAACGCGGCCGCTGGACGTTCGGGCCAAGGCGTATGACATTGTGCTTAACGGCATAGAAATTGGCGGAGGATCCATCCGTATTCATCAGCGCGACGTGCAGTCCAAAATCTTTTCCCTGCTCGGCATTTCGCCGGAACAGGCGCAGAAAAAATTCGCCTTCCTTCTGGACGCTCTGCGGTTTGGCGCACCTCCGCATGGCGGCATAGCACTGGGCCTGGATCGACTTCTGATGCTGATGCTGAACCGTCAAAGCATCCGTGAGGTTATCGCCTTCCCGAAAACCCAGAGCGGCACGGACTTGATGACCGAAGCACCGTCCGCGGTGGATCCACGGCAGCTTCTGGAATTGTCCGTGGCCGTGGTGCATCCTGCCGCGGTCGGTACCCATGTGAAAGCATAAGCGCATCAGGATGTTCGGCGTTGATCGTTACACTGAAATCGAAAACTCGAACTTCAATAATTACGGTCGAACCCTCGATAAGTTTACCGGCAGACTCTAAGATATGTGCAGGCTGCGGCGTTATGTGGTGGTACAAGCGAGGGCTTGATCAGGCTCTGACAAAGCCGAAACTGGAACGGATATATCAGTATGATTGATCGTGTAAGAACCAAAACAGTCATTACCATGGGACCGGCCTGTGCCACGGCTGAAATATTCAGCCAACTGGTGCAAACCGGCGTGTCGGTGGTGCGGCTGAATTTTTCACATGGTGACCTGGCACAACGCGAGGCATTTTTGGCCGTGGCCCGCAGCGAATCACATCATCCGCCTCTGGCAATCATGGGCGATTTGTGCGGGCCGAAAATACGCCTGGGCAAGGTCATGGACGGCGGAATGGCCGTGGCAAAAGGTGATGTGATTGCCATTCAGCGCGAGCCGATTCTGGGGCAAAACAATCTCCTGTCTTCCAATTATGCCTGTCTGGTCGATGATGTGCAGGTTGGACAATCCATTCTCATTGATGATGGTTGCATTCGCGCCACGGTAATTGAAAAAGCTCCGGATATTGTCCGATGCCGCATTGATGTCGGCGGCAGAATTCAATCCAACAAAGGGATCAATCTGCCGCAGACCCGGCTTTCAATTCCCAGCGTAACGGATAAAGACTGGCGGGATATTGACTGGGCCATTGAACACCAGTTGGACTATCTGGCTCTGTCATTTGTGCGCAGCGCCGACGACGTGCAAAGTGTTCGCCGGTATCTTGAGAGCCGAAAATCCGATATTGATCTGGTGGCAAAAATTGAAATGCCGCAGGCGATTGATGATCTTTCCGCCATTCTGGATTGTGCGGATGCGGTATTGGTGGCGCGCGGCGACATGGGTGTGGAAATGGAACTTACCGCCGTTCCGCTGTTGCAGAAAAAAATTGTCGATGCGGCCCACGAAGCCGGCAAACCGGTTATTGTCGCCACGCAGATGCTGCAATCCATGGTCGATAATCCCACGCCGACCCGCGCGGAGGTTTCGGATGTGGCCAATGCCATTTTAGATGGTGCCGACGCCGTGATGCTTTCCGGCGAAACGGCCGTTGGAAAATATCCGCTTGAGGCCGTGCAGACCTTGCGCGATATCGCGGATAAAACCGAACGGTATATTGTCCAGAAGGGCATTCGCACGGAGCCGCCGCGGTTATTACAAATCAGTCACCACCGCACCGCCGCCATCGCGCACGGAGCCATCGCCATTGCGCGTGATATTAACGCCCGGATGGTGGTAGTCTGGTCACAGGCCGGAGGGTCGGCTCGATATCTGTCAAAAAACCGCTTTCCAATCCCGATTGTCGCCCTGTCAACGGATCCGGCGGCGGTGCGCCGTATGGCAATGTATTATGGCGTCACGGCAGTTCATGCGGTACTTCCACAGCACTTTGACGATCTGCCCGCGATGGTCGATGATCTATTGCAGCGTGAGCACTGGGCGCATCAGGGAGATCGCGTTGTGATTGCCGCCGGAGCACCCATTGGAACCGCCGGTGCCACCAATAGTTTAAGCGTCTATACGGTCGGCGACCATGCCCGCACCAGCGGTGAAAGGCAATGAACAAAAAGGCCATGATAACTTCCATGAATATCGGCAGTGCTTTGCAATATTCCACCCGGTCAGGTTGCCGGATACGGCGTCGGATCCAGATTGTGTCGCTTCTGGGGGCCTTGGCGCTGGCGCTGCCACTGCTTGCCGGATGCGGGGTCATTCTGCATCATTATCCTGAACCCAATGTCGGCTGGCATTCTAAGAATTATTCGATTGTCTTTGGCGTCTTGACTCAGCATGACACCAATCCGGTTTCCTGGACCATCCGCTATTCGTCCGTATATGCCGGCGATAAGTATGGCGGAAAATTCGCGTTGACGCCGAATTCCGCGCTGATTGGATATGTACCCGGTAATACGGTGGAAATTCATGGCCATCCCGAACCAAAGCGGCTTAACAAAGCCGGCACGGGCACGCTTTATCACGTTACCAGTATCCGCCTGTGGCTCGGCAAGGGCCGCCCCAATTACCTGACGCGGTAAACCGCTACAGCAGCGCCCGCAGGCCGGCCATCGCCATGATCACAATACTGATAATGAAACTGAACGCGGCGATGGCGATTACCAACGTCACCAGCCACAGGCCGATCAGGCACAAGCGGGGAATCCATTCGGTTTGTGGATCACGCAGTTCCTCCAGATCTGACCGCCAGCGGCCGAGCATCTCCTTGAGCCACCACAGTGCAAAGACCAACAGGATTGCAGCAAATAACATTCCGAATGATGGCATGTTCAAGGCTCCTGTTTGCTATCGGAGCATCCGCAATTTGTGCGGCGTTCAGGACTGCTCTGATAATCCCAGCCATTGATCGAGTTGTGTCAGTGGCACCTGCTGGAGACTTTCAAAGGGAAAATCTGCCCATTTCCGCACTGATTCAGGTGTGCTGGTCGTTGCAATTCCCAGCACACGCAATTCCGCACCATGAGCCGCCGCCGCTCCACCCTCGGTGTCTTCAATGACCAGGCTTCGCTGCTTATCCAAAATGCCGTCGCATTGAATATTCAGGCGATCAAAAGCCAGCGTATACCCTTCCGGATCGGGTTTGGAGCGTCTGACATCTTCAATGGAGACAATCACAGGAAAATATCGATCAAGAAAGAAGGATTTCAGAAGCGTTTCAATTTCCTGACGCCGCGCACCACTGCAAATGCCACAGACAACGTCGCGCGATGCCAGATGTTTAATTAATTCGGTAACTCCCGGCATGGCGACAGGTGCCTGGCCGATGCGGCCATCCATAATCTTGTCTTTTAAGGTGCAGAGTTTCTCAACCAGCGCCTTGGGCGGATTAATGCCGTGATCCTGGAGCATTAACCGGAATGCCTCAAAATTTCCAAATACGATATAACGCGAATAATAGCGATCCGAAGATATTTGAATGACCCGCCCCACCGCTTTGCTTCCGGCAAGCAGAACCTGATTGTACGCCGCCAGATGCAATTCTTCCGTGTTGGCAATCACACCGTCGAAATCAAATATCACACAAGACTTGGCCATAGATTATCCGAATTCGTCGCCTTTGAAACTGTGGCCCAGATACGTCTGGCGAACCAGCGGATTATTGATCAGTTCCTTCGGCGTTCCCTGCGCCATGACCTGGCCCTCGGAAATAATCAGCGCCCGATCGCACACTTCCAACGTTCGCTGCACATTATGATCGGTAATCAGAATGGCTTTGTCCATTTGTTCGCGCAACTGTCGAATTTCGCGCTGCAGATCTTCAACCGCAATGGGGTCCACCCCACTGAAGGGTTCATCCAGCAGAATCAGCGAAGGATTGGTAATCAGCGCCCGGGCTATTTCCAGCTTCCGGCGCTCACCGCCGGAAAGGGTATATGCTTTCTGCTTTCGTGTTTTGGTCAGGCCAAACTGTTCCAGCAACCGGTGCGCTTCTTCACGCCGCTGCGGGCCGCTGCGACGGGTCTGCTCCAGAATTGCCAGCAGGTTTTGTTCCACCGTCAGCCGGAGGAACACGGAGGGTTCCTGTGACAGATATCCCATCCCGCGCCGCGCGCGCTTGTACATAGGAAGATGAGTAATATCCACACCGTCAAAAAGCACAGTCCCGGCGTCAGGCCGGATCATACCGATGGCCATGCGAAAGCTGGTGGTCTTCCCCGCACCGTTGCGGCCCAACAGACCGACCACTTCCTTATGCCCTACCTCAAATGACACCCGGTTGACCACGGTGCGTGTGCCATAGCGCTTTACCAGATTTTGTGCCGATAAAAGATTCAACCAACACCATACCGCCGCAAATGCCGGTCTTGCGCCGCCAACATGGCTGTCGCAAAAATCGGCTGTGCAGCATTGTCACGATTGCCCGCCGGTATGGCAAGCGAATGACGGAGGAATAATATTCCGTGATGCCTATTGACCATTGGTCGCCGCGGATCCAACAGCCTGAACGGATGGCGGCGATTTGGCCTGAACTTTCAGCGGCATCAGTCGCATGGCACCGGCACACATGATAATAATAGCGCCGCAAATCAGGCTGGCGGTATACCATTTTTTTGCCTCAGCGCGGAACGGAGCGAACATCGCGGCCCGTCCGGCGAGAACGGAAAGCAGAAAAAAAAGCCCCAGTGCCGCCAGGAGCTTGATGGTCAGCAATAGTTGATACAGCGGCGGCTCCGCGGGTAGATCTACCACCACAACAAGCCAGTAGACGCCCGAAATAATCTGCAACAGGATCACCATTCCCAGAAACATCCGCCAGGGCTTATTGATTTTCTCAATAATCGCCGCGCGACGCTCCGAGTCTTCTGCGGCCAATGCGGGCAGGAGAAACAAGCGAATAAAGAAAGGCGAGCCGATTAAAACAGTCGCCCCGCCAATATGCAGCCAACGCATGAACAATGTTATTGAATTCATTGCGAATTACCTCTCAAAACCGGGTGCTTGATCACGGTTACCACCGGGAAATCAATACGCCATTGCCGGGGGAATTTTGGCGTAGATCAGATCGGGGCATCTCGCCGCACACTTTGCGATATTCCGCCCCAATTACGCACCATTACCTCAGCCAGATACCCATACCAACGTAATGTCCAGTAGTCTTTTCACGAATCTGTTCCCGGATGACCAAGTTCAAAAGCGTAAAATCCATCGCGGCCAACAACCTCAGCATACAACCGTCATCGCAATTCCTTTCGTTGCCTATCCTGCCGCAGTTAAAATAATACCGGCTTCAGCCGGTTCAAGAAAGCAGTCGCTGTCCACACGGTCCATACGCCGCTACAGCCAAGGATAATGTAAAAATGGCGCAACTGGATTAAAAGTAATGCGTACACCCTCAACGGGTACGCATCGGGTTTATAAAGTGCCGCGGCCAGCCCGCGCGGCCCGTTGCGGGCACTCGCTTCCAGGGCAGTCCGGCCGCCGATTCAGCATGCAGGGCGCTAGGTCTTGATTAAATCCAATGACTTAAACCCCTTGCCCAGAATTGCCCCGCTGTCCGCCTTGAGCCAGTTCGACAGGATACTTGCGTAAACGCTGCGAAAGTCAGTGGTGAATTTCAGGTCCCCCATTTGCAGATGTTCCTTGGCCAATGAGGGCTGTGTGCCGATCAATCCGGACTTTATACCGCCACCAAGAATGAACATCGGTGCCGCGGTGCCATGGTCGGTTCCCAGACTCGCATTTTCCGCCACGCGACGGCCAAATTCCGAAAATGTCACCACCATGGTTTTCTGATGCAACCCCTGCAATTTAAGATCCCGCATAAACGCCGATAGCCCGTCCGAGATATCCGCCATCAGCGTATCATGCGCTTTTTGCTGCTGGGCATGGGTATCAAATCCGCCCATCGACACATAATAAACCCGGGTCGGTAAGTTTGATGCGATCATCCTTGCCACAAGACTTAACGATTTCGCAAGTTGCGACGCCGGATAGCTGACATGATTCTGTGCTTTATCCACGGCCTGGCGTATATCACGGCCTGAAATTTCCGCATCCAACGCCGTTCGCTGCAGAAAATCCAATTCCTGATTGGCACAAAGCGGACAGGGCGTATCATGTGGACCAATACCGTTGATGCTGCGGTACACATCCCTCAACTGCTGATGCGCTTTATCCCCACCTCGTCCGGGCAACCATTGGAATTGATCGGGCGTCTGGAAGGATACCGGCTCAAATTTGCTTCCGCCCAGGGCCACCGGCGATAGCGGCCCGATACTGATGGCCGCATCCGGACCGACGGGATCGGTTCCAGAACACTGGGCGTCAAAGTATCTTCCCAACCAGCCGTGCTTACCGATTCTCGCAGGTTCGGCGGTCTCCCAGATTGCTGTTGATCTGAAATGCGACCGGTTCGGATTGGGGTAACCGACACCCAGAATCACTCCCAGTTCCCCGGCATCAAATAGCGCTTTCATACCCTTCATTGCCGGATGAAGCGCCAGTGAATTTCCCAGTGACAGCAGGTTGTTGGTAATGGCCAGATGTGGCCGAGCCCGGCGATAGTCGTCATTATCCACCGGTATGACTGTAGACAATCCATCGTTTCCACCACCCAGTTGCACGACCACCAGTACGCGCTCATCACCGCGCCCCGCCGCCGTTTGTGTCAATGGATGATCCGCGGGATTATTCATTGCAAACGCCGTTCGCTGAAGAAAGGCCGGCAGCGTGGACGCTGCGGAAAGAATGGTCAATCCACGGGCGACAAAAACACGGCGCGTATGCAGCATATCCATGATTCACCTCTTGCACATTTTCTGACGTTTGGTTGTCAGCATTATCCATTCGCTTTCGCCATATAACCGCCGGTTCCGAGATACCATCCGCCGGGCACAGGTCGGATGGGCAGTTAACACAACTGGTACTCCGGCATAGCCATAATCAGTTCCACCAACTCCAGGAGCCGCCAATGTGTTGAACCATCGGCGGTATTCAACGGTCGGCTGTCGGTTGAGTCTGATCCATTGAGAACCCGTATCAAATCGGAGCGTTTGGCAGGCTCAATTTCATCCGCAATCAGTCGATTGAGAAAATAATCGACGGCACCATCGGTAGTGGCAATACCGGCACGCGCCAGGTCCAGTTCCGGTGAAAAGCCGGTCTGAAATTCTGTCAGTAAGGCGGAATGCGGTTGATTCCATGCGGAACTTCGGGCGTGGCTTGGACGACGCCCCGTTACCAGAGCCGCGGGCATATCGTAGCGGGCAAATAAGGTACTGGTGTTAATCCACGCCCTCCCGTGGGGCCAGCCGCCGACATTCGGCGCTTCAAATAATTCCTGCCCCATGGATTTCATACTGTAAAGCATGCCATTGGCATTGGGAGCGGGCACATTCAATGCCCGAAAACTCCCGGCCACGAGTTCCATCGGTGATTTAATTTTACGCCGCATAACTGCGTCTGAAAAAAACCAGCGGCTGGAAAACAACTGCTCCAGCACCGGCGCCATGCGCCAATCAGATTCGCGTAATTTCTGCGCCAGTGCGTCGACAATTTCGGGGGGCGGATCATCCGAGGTAAAAAATGCCGAAAGTTTGAACGCGAAATGTTTCGCGGTTGCGGGCTGCTGGAAAATAATCCGGACAATATCATCACCGTTGAAGTTGCCGGTATGACCAAGGAAGGTCTTTTCCCCGTCATCATGCTCAAACGGACGGAATACGAAATGATCACCCACAAATGTCCACCCGGTCCAGGCGCGAGCGGATTGCCGCACATCCTCCTCGGTATAGTTGCCGATTCCCATGGTAAAAAGTTCCATAAGTTCCCGCGCATAGTTTTCATTCGCGTGACCCTTGCGGTTCTGATTGTTGTTCAAATACCGAAGCATGGCGGGATCTCTGCTGATGTTCAAGGTCAGCACCTTGGCGCTTCCGGTGGCAAATTCCCGGAACAACTGATTCTGCATATACATGTGGTAAGCGTTATTCACGGAAGAAAACGCGCTGACAAATAAGCCATGCCAGAACAGCGTCATTTTCTCTTGCAATGGCCGTCTGGTTTTCACCATCCGGTTAATCCACCAGCAGCGCATCTCCTGCATCTTGGAAAAGCCAGCCTGAACTGTGAGTTGAAAATACTCCCGCCGTTGCGCTTTGGTCAGTGGTCTGAGGAACCGGCGGATTTCCCGAAAATTAGAAAATTCCCGGTGGGATAACGGCCCGAATTCCAGTGCGGGAAGATCATCTGGAATGCTCTGATAATACACAATATGGTTAATCGCCTCATGGGGTCCCATGCGCACCAGAGCGGCAATATCCTCCGGCGTACCACCAAATCCGGCGCGGTTCAACAGATGGCTGGCAGTACGCCAATTCCATTTAAATGAATGATCCGACCAGATGGGGGTCAAAATGGATTCCGAAGCCGTGAGCATGGCAGATACTCCCGAAATTCAGTTGCAATTGCGTCCGATACATCTTCAATTATCGGCATAGATTGAAATCCGGCATCAGAAGGCATCGCGGCAATGGAAAAATGCCGCGACAACCAGCGATGCAGGCTCAATTGAATCAAACGCCAGGATCGCTCCAAAGTTGCAACACTCTGTGCAAAGCTGTGACCGCCGCCGCAACAACGATGTGTCTTCACTTGGGCGGGCAGGCCTGCTTGAACGTGGCGCACCACGCAAGTTCGTGGTTAATATGTTTCTCGGCGCGCGCCTGGCAATAGGTTTTACCGCACCGCAGCCAATTTCGACTTCCACGGATTGATCTATGTCTGGCGAACCCTTTGGCCTTGGGCCGAACCAGCATCGTTGCGTCGTCGCGTCCCTGGGCAGTTGGCCATCCGCAACTTTCCATGTCGCAGTTCGTGTGGCATGATGATGACCATGAAGCTGCCACAATTGCTATTGTTAAATCACTGGATCGCCACCACTGTAATGCTCGGCATGATCGGTTGGATTGGCATTACTCCGGCATATTCGGATTATCCTGCCGGACCGAGTCCTAAAATTATCATGATGCCCCAACCGGCCCGACCGACATGGAAACTCGGTAGCATGGCCCCGTCGTTGCATATAATGGAGTTGTCCGGCCAAAAGATCTCTTTATCGCAGTTTTTGGGCAAGCCGTTGGTTCTGGAATTCGGCAGCCTCACCGAGCCGGCATTTCGCCTGAGTGCCCCAAGCATGAACTGGCTGGCGCGCAAATGGAAAAACAAGGTGCAATTTCTGGTTGTTTACCAAAGTGAATCGCATCCTGACGGAACCAGTCGGGAACTGCAAGTCAATCAAAAAGCCGGATTGTCAATTCCGCAGGCGAGAACTCAGCCTCAACGCGCTGCCGATGCCCGGCTGGCACAGCGAAAATTACACCTCCAGATTCCATTAATTGCCATTGACAACGCGGATAATCAAACGGCCAAGGCTTATGGATCGCTGCCCAATATGACCTTTCTTATTAACGCCCACGGACAATTGCTTGCAGCCTGGCCATGGATGACTCCATGGCAACTCAATGGTGCCATTCAGGCCCTGCTGGCGGGCAAAGCGATTCCATACGGTGATATGAGCGCTGGCTTTACGCCAAATACCATGCCACCGATGGAGTTTGATTATCGCGCCCTGCCACCGGCGTCACCGCAGATTCTCGCCGCCGCCATTGATCGCGCCGGCGTTACCCGGCATCAACTGGCAAACATTATTCCGGCCGTCACCGCTTTTTCATCCGCCTTGCTCAAAACCCGGGAACACATTGCGCAGCTGCGTTCCGCGAAAGGGCAGTTTAACGGTGCCTTTCGTCGGTCTGTGCGTAAAGCTTTTGATTCACTTGGAAAATCAGCCGCGGAATTAAAGCGATCCCTGCGGCAGTTTCTGAACAATCAGCAATATCAGGAAATTTTATCCGCCATCGACCGCGGTCGGATGCGCCGCATATTTGACCAACCAAGGCCGTGATTCACACAAGCGTCAGGACAATCAACCGCTTAAGATGACCGGCACCGGCCCGCATAACACCCGTCGCACGCCATCCGGATTGCAACCGGGATGGAAACCCGCGGCCGTTTTAACTTTGGCTTGACATCCATCATTTCCACGATTTGAAATATTTGCCAACCGATGTATAATATTTGGCTTATTCACGGTCTGATGAATTGTCTATGCCAGACATGCCCGAAGACTGCGATTAAACCCGGCAAGGCATCAGCCCGGGATTCGATTGGCATTGTAGCTGATTGAATAATGTCTGGGCCGGTCTTTTTCGCCCGTCATTTCCGCTGCTTACACACTTTTTAACGGCGGTTGCAACGGGGAAAGGTTCCAAGTCGTTTATGGTGAATTTCGCACTGCTCAAAGAATTAGGCCTTGATGATCAGGCCGCATCCGTTGAAATCCAGAACAAATTTGAGAATATTGACGATGCTCAAATTGGCGGACTGCTGGAAAAAAGCGGCAACAGCTTTACCAACGGATCCATGCTTAAGGGAAAAATCGTTAATATTCGCGGGGATGATGTTGTTCTTGAAATCGGCCTCAAGAGCGAAGGCGTTCTGTCACTAATGCGCGAATTTGATGATCCGGCATCCGTGGAAGTCGGTGATGAAATCACCGTCCTGCTGGAGCAGGTGGAATCCGAAAATGGACTGGTACAAATTTCCAAACGCAAGGCCGACCGCATTATCGGTTGGGAAACCATTGTTAACACCAAAAAAGAGGGAGACCCGGTCAGCGGCAAAGTTACCCGCAAAATCAAAGGCGGCCTGCTGGTGGACATCGGCGTTCCGGTATTCCTGCCCGCTTCCCAGGTGGATATCCGCCGCCCGGCGGATATCGGCGAATTCATCAACAAAACCATTGACGCCGAAATTCTTAAAATTGATCTTGAACGCCGCAACATTGTTATCAGCCGGCGCAAGCTTATGGAACGCCACCGCACCGAGGCCAAGCAGAAACTCTTTGATGAAATTGTCGTGGGACAGGTGCGGAAAGGTACCGTTAAAAATATTGCCGATTTCGGCGCATTTGTGGACCTTGGCGGGGTCGATGGCCTGCTGCACATTACCGATATGAGCTGGGGCCGCATCAATCATCCGTCCGATATGGTCAAGCTGGATGAGGAAATTGAAGTGGCGGTTCTGAATGTGGACCGTGAAAAAGAAAAAATCGCCCTGGGCCTCAAGCAGAAACACGCTTCGCCATGGGAACACGTTGATGAGAAATATCCCATTGGCACCCGCATCAAGGGTCAGGTCACCAACATTATGAGCTATGGCGCATTTGTGAAGCTCGAAGAAGGTGTTGAAGGCCTTGTGCATATTTCAGAAATGAGCTGGACCAAACGCATCAATCATCCTGGCGAAATGCTCTCCGTGGGTGAAGAAGTTGATGTTGTGGTGCTGGAAGTCAATAAAGGCAAACAGGAAATCAGCCTCGGCGTTAAACAGACCGAAGCCAATCCATGGACCGTTCTGGCTGAGAAATATCCTCCCGGAACCGTCGTCACCGGGAAGGTTCGCAACCTGGCCAACTACGGAGCCTTTATCGAAATTGAAGAAGGCATTGACGGCCTGCTGCATGTCAGTGATATGAGCTGGACCAAGAAAATTGTCCATCCCAGCGAAATGATCAAGAAGGGCGATTCCATTCAATGCGTGGTTCTCAGCGTTGATCAGGAAAAGAACCGCGTGGCTCTGGGCGTCAAGCAACTGGCGGAAGATCCATGGCTGCACGCCATTCCGACCAACTACCACCCGGGCATGATCGTCAAGGGCAAAGTTACCAAGATCACCAACTTTGGCGTGTTTGTGGAACTTGAACCGGGTCTGGAAGGCCTGCTGCACATCAGCGAACTTTCAGATAACAAAGTTGAAAATCCGCAGGACATGGTCAAACTCGATGACGAACTGGAAGTCAAGATTCTCCGTGTGGATATCGAAGATCGGAAGATCGGTCTTTCGCTCAAGCGAGCCCAATGGGGCGAAGAACGGGAATCTTCGGAATCGGAACGTCCGGCCAAGAAATACCGCGGTGGTCTGGAAGGCTGATTTCCAATCATCGCTTCGCATCCTTATTAATCGGGCGCGGGTTGATCCCCGTGCCCGTTTTTTTTTTAGCGCCTGTTTGAAAAGTCCGATGCGGGCTCATTGGCTTGGCAAATAGTTGGATGCAAGGACGCAGATCCGAAGGATATTCCGGAACATGTTGAGGATCGAGGACGCCGCAGACGGCCGTATGCCCCCCAAGGCGCTCCCGGTGGAGGTTCCAAACAGGCTATTACAACCACCAGCGGAAGGAATAGGCCAATGTACTGACAAATCGCTGTTTGAGGGTGCGCTTTTCGCAGTCGGCAAAACGCACGCGGCGGCTGCGGCGCATTTCGTTGCGGGCAACACGAATGACCGCCTGGGCAAATGCCTGCGATCGAATCACAACCATAAATTCCAGATTAATGTACAAACTGCGCGGATCCATGTTGGCTGAACCGACTACCGTCCACTGACGGTCAATAACCATGGCCTTTGTATGCATAACACGGTTTTTCCGCTCATATAACCGTATCCTCAATTGCAGCAGTTTGCGATACAGATACCACGTTGCATACTGGGCGACGGGAACGTCCGTCAGGCTGGGAACCAGCACGTGCACGTGCACATTGCGGCGACGAGCCCGGATGATTTCCCGCATCACCCGGCCTACGGGAATAAAATAGGCCATCGCTATAACCACACTATGGTTGGCGGATCGCAGCAATCGACGAAACACTCTTGGCGCGCGGCTGAATTTCAACCCGGGACCGGTATCAAAAAATTGAATCGACTCGTCCGACTGGCGAAGACTCACGCGCCGATAGTCGCGCGGCCGCCACGCCATTTTCTCCCCTTTAGCGTGCATCCATGACCGTTCAAAACTATCGGCCACTTCCACTTGTTGCGGGCCGGCCAGTCGAATATGCAAATCCCGCCAGGCCGCGCTCGGATCAACGGACGGATCCGTCGGTGATGCCCGGAACAGGCGACCATGATCATGAATATTCATGCCGCCAAAATAAGCGCAACATTCGTCAACAACCAGCAGCTTTCGATGATCGCGCCGATTAAGAATGATAAACGCGGCCACAGAGTGCAACGCCTCCTTAATCCGGTGATAGGCATGCACCTGCACGCCCGCCGCAGCCATTTTTCTGAATATTTCCGGATTGGTGTGCTGACTGCCCAATGCATCATACAGCAACCGCACATCAAGTCCCTCCTGAGCGCGGCGCTGCAGGGCATCGGCTATGGTATAGGAGGCCAGATCATCGGAATAAATATACGTTTCCAGCCAGACCCGGCTTTTTGCCGCAGCGATATCCAGAAGCATTGCTTCAAACAGCAGATGGGTTTGGGTAAACAATTCCAGCGTATGCCCCGCTGCCTCAACACGCGCCACGGCTCCGGGTGTTACGGCGGCGGTGTCAGGTGAGGAGGACATATTCATCAGGCTCGCTCCGGCGGCGCGATATCAGCCCGCACACGGGGCATGGACCCGGGCGGGAACCAGGCAGATAAATTCAAAATTGTCCGCACCGGAATTACGGAACTGGTGCATCTCATTGGCAGGCACATAAACCACATCACCGGGTTTTAACGCCTTGGTGCCATCGGGAGTCAAGGCTTCACCTCGACCGGAGAGAATGAGCACTTCATGCTCATAATCGTGGTGGTGATGCGGTGTAAATCCGCCGGGTTCAACGGTAAATTTGCGCATGGCGAAATTCGGGCACTGTTCCAGCGGCCCCAGAAGCATACGCATGGTTACACGATTGGCTCCGGCCATGGTTACAGGCTTGGCCGGAACAGCATCACTGCTTTTAATGATCATAGCACACTCCAGTTGCCCCGCGACGATCATGCGCGGAAATTACTGCGGATTCCCGCTGGATAGATCATAAATCCATGGTTCCATCGCCCGGTTAAAATCCAGTAATTCCTCGGGCTTGAAAAATCTGGCAACTTCCGCCCTGGCGGTTTCCGGAGAATCGCTGCCGTGAATCAAATTAAACGCGCTGGATACGCCAAAGTCGCCGCGAATGGTGCCCGGTTCAGCTTTAAAACCGAACGTGGCACCCATCATTTTCCGGCTGACATCAATGATATTATTCCCCTCCAGCACCAGCAGCACCACGGGGCCGCTGGTCATAAATGCCACCAGCGAATCATAAAATGGTTTGCCCTTGTGCATGGCATAATGTTCGTGCGCCACAGCCGGTGCAATGCGGGCAAGCTTCATGCCCGCAATTTTCAGCCCCTTTTGCTCGAAACGGGTGATAATGCTTCCAATGAGTCCGCGCTGCACGGAATCCGGCTTGAGAATAATTAAAGTGCGATCCATAACCACGTTTGCTCCAACCCAATTAAATTCTGCACCGCCAAAACCTTTTCCGCGGTGCGTTCCATTGCGTATATCCTAAGGTTTGGCATATTTCCGGCAAGTCTCGCCGGTTGGATCCGCCCGTTTCCGTTGGCCGTTGTCAATCAATAACCACCGCGCACAGATATTTCGGACCATGCACACCGGTAACCAGATTCATCTCAATATCCGCGGTTTTGCTCGGTCCGTTGATAATCACAACGTTCGACGCCATCCGCCCGCCGGTATCACGCAGCACATGCGGCAGCGCATCAATCATATCCGCCACAATGCGCACCGCCGGCACCAGAACAATATGCAGAGGAATGGTCAACGTGGTGGAGCGGCCAAATCCGGGATCACTCCATACCATCAACGCTCCGCTGTCCGCCAGACCATAGCGGCAATCCGTAATGCCGGCATCACATTGAAATACCAGCTTTTCACAATCGGGATCGGTCCAGAGATGAATCTGATACCCTTGGGACTGCAGATGGCCGGCCACAGCGTCTTCCGGCAAATCCGCCAGATTGACCATAATGGATTTGACCGATCGTCCGGCCAATAGTTCGTCAATGGCCGCATGAATCCCCTGCGGGTTGGTGCGCAGAACGGTCATGCCGTTGGCCCTGGCCTGCTGAATCCATCGGTCCACACGTCGGGAATCGCCCGCGGGAACCTGCCGCACCAGTTTTTCCAGAATTTCCGGACGGGCGTCGGGGGCCGGCGGCGACCCTTGGGCGCTGTGGCCCAGGGCATGGCGCACGGAAGTGAGAAACTCCGCGCGACGCGCCTGATTGCTTTCGGAAATCTCTTGGGTACTCATCGCCATGATGTTATCACTTTCTTTGACCGCTAAAACCCGAACTTACTTTCCACGCTGCTGGCTGGCGCGGTATTGTTTATAGGCGTATCGGAAATCATGTTGGGGCGGCATCGGAAAATCCCGATGCGCGGTCCACCCCTGAGCCGGAGGCGGCAATTTTCTAATCCAGCCATCCTTCTTTCCGATTGCGCGCATCATCAGGCGCTGGGCGATTTGCCCGAGGCGGTAGCTCCAGCCATGCCGCAAGCCCCAGGCCCACAGCTTGAAAACAATTCGTTCCGGAGCGCTGGTAATGCCCTTTTCCACCTGATCTCGTTTTAATTTGATCAGAAACTCGGGAATATTAATTTTCACCGGGCAGGCCTCAAAACACGCGCCGCACAAACTCGACGCATGAGGCAAATGTTTGTGATTTTCCAGTCCGTTAAACAGCGGCGTTAATAATGCGCCAATCGGCCCCGGATACACGCTGCCATATGTCCGCCCCCCCACCTTGCGGTAAATCGGGCAGGCATTAAGACACGCACCGCACCGGATACATCGCAGCGTATCGCGGTATTCACCGGCCAGTATCTTCGTGCGGCCATTATCCATAATAATGAGATGAAATTCCTCCGGTCCGTCGTGCTCGCCGGGCCGCCGGCAACCGGTGATGATATTCGTGTACTGCGTTAAAGCCTGCCCGGAAGCCGACCGCGCCAATAGTTTCAGAAACACCGGCAGATCATCCAGGGACGGGATGATTTTTTCCATTCCCATCAGCGCAACATGAATCCGCGGCCGCGTGGTACACATGCGGCCATTGCCTTCATTGGTGCATAACACAATCGAACCGGTTTCAGCAATGGCAAAGTTCACACCGCTGATACCCATATCCGCCTGGTTAAACCGATTGCGCAAATACACCCGGGCCATTTCCGCAAGTTCCTGCGGATTATCCGTAAACGGCGTTTTGAAATAGCGCTCAAATACCCGTCCGATCTCGGTGGCATTCTTGTGTATGACCGGCATGACAATATGCGTGGGATGATCGTGATCCACCTGCAGAATAAATTCACCAAGGTCCGTTTCCAGCGGTTCAATGCCGGCGGCGACCAGGGCTTCATTAAGCTCCGTTTCCTCACTGACCATGCTTTTGCTTTTCACCACCAGCTTGCTGCCGGTTCGCCGGGCGATATCCACAATCAGCTCATTGGCCTGTTCCCGGGTGCTCGCGAAATAGACCCCGCCGCCATGTTTGATAACATTGCGTTCCAGAAGTTCCAGATAGTAATCCAGATGATCCAGCGTGTGGCGCTTAATCGTTCCGGCCAATTGCCGCAGGCCGTCGGCATCGGGCAGTTCCGCGAGACTGCCGCGGCGGCCATAATCCTTTTTGGTTACGGAATTATCCAGCGCCGCATGCAAAGCCGCATCCGCTGATGCGCTGTGGGCCTCACTGAGAAAATCGGGGTGAAATACCGGCAGAGACATGCGACGTTTGGGTGATTTCGGGGATTCAAGCTCGCTGATCATGAAACGTTTGCCCCCGCAGTATGTTCAATGGCCGCAGCGATAACCTGCGCAATATGCCGCACCTGAAAGGGCGCTTCCATCCGATGGCCGGCACCGCCGATATTCATGGCACAGCCTCCGTCATTAACGATCATGGTTTGCGCACCGGTTTTTATGCCGCATTGCACCTTATCACGGACCATGGCACCACTGATATCGGAATATTTAACGGCAAATGTGCCGCCAAATCCGCAGCACTGCTCCGATTTTTCCAGTTCTGTAAACTGCACCCCGCCGATCTGCTTGAGCAAACGTATTGCCGGTTCACCGGTAGCGCCAAGGCCGCGCAGGTGGCAGGTAAAATGATAGGTGAGCTTTTCGTCTTTCGGCAGCGTCAGTCCGGTCAAATCCACCTTGAGTATCTTGGTCAGAAATTCAACATACTCGTAGCACCGGGCGACAAAATCCTCCGCGAGCTTCCGCTGATCCGGATCGTCATGAAATAATTCAACGTAATGATCCCGTATCATGGCGCAGCATGACCCGGACGGCGTGACGATGTAATCCGCATCATGAAACACATCAATCATCTTCACGGCCAAAGCACGGGCTTCCGCGGGAAATCCGTTATTAAACGCGGGCTGCCCGCAGCACGTCTGGGCCGTGGGAAAATCAACGCTGCAACCAAAATGTTCCAGCGTTTTAACCACCGCCATACCCACATCAGGTGCGAATAGATCGGTAAGGCATGTAACAAACAGGCAGACTTTCATGCGTTCATTATATAGCCAGCCAGAGAATCTGGCGAGAACCGACTATTTCATGCCAGGCCAAAGTTAAATTATCCATTACCTGACCAAAGTTAAATTGTCCTGCTTGGCGGACGCGTGCACGAGGCTTGTCGGGCCACCATGGCAAAACGCCTGCCATGCCGCGCGAAATAACGCAGGCGGCCGAGAATCCCAACCCGCGCCACTCCGCGCATAACTAACCGTGCATCTTTCGCAAGCCAGGCAACCTGAACCGGCTGATCCGCACCTTCAGTCCTTGCGTTTCCATCGCAAAACAAGTCCGCCGTAATATTCATGCCTGCCGGAACTCGGGCAGTCCGGCTCGGCGTGCAATTTCTACGGCAAGATTCTTGAAATCTTCCCGCACGTTGCCAACCGCTTGCGTATGCGCGCCCAACGCTCCGTCAGCGGGCGTCAAATGGAACATCGGCTTCCGCGCCTCCTGTGCCAATGGCATAAGACTGCGGTAATCCTTTAGCTTGGCGATGCAGTTAGGATCATCCTCAATACCAACCACCCCCGCCCCCGTCTTCCCGAGCACGCTGTTTTCATAGGTGGCGGGAATCTTGGCGATCCAACGATCAAATGCCTGCACCGGCCGGTCCAGCCGGATAGAATGACGTATGACCATATATCCGATGGTTTTAATGAGCCCCTGTGGCAGTTCAACCGCGTTGTGCGGCTGCTTTGCCAATCGGTCCTGCCACTGCTGCCGCCATTCGCGAAGGGCCGGGCCGAGATTTTCCAGCCCCTGCAGAGAAAAAAGATCTGGCCCCAGGGGAATGACCACAAAGTCACAGCCTATCAGCGCCGCGCGATTGATTGCGCCCAGGTTAGGCCCAACGTCCACAACAATGGATTTGGCCCCGAATCGCCGTGCGGCATTCTGCGTGATGCGCCAGAGCGCTGACACCACACGAAATGATCTTTCTCTACCATCCAGACATTTCGGCCAATCCTGCGCCAGTTCATCTTCGAAGCGCGAGAGCCTCATATCACCCGGAACAAGCGCCAGATTATCCGTAATGATTTCGTAATCGGGATCCGCTATATCGCCGACCCCGTTGATCAGCGGTTCCAGACATTGGTAAACAGTGGATGCCCTTTCACTGTGCCAAAGCGTGGTCGCCAGGGTCTCTTCATCAATGAACGCCGCGGTCAGATTACTCTGCGGATCAAGGTCCGCCGCCAGGACTTTCATCCCTGAATCGGAGAACATCCATGACAAATGATAAACCAGGGATGTTTTACCGACCCCGCCCTTGTTGTTAAAAAAACCAATAACGGGAATACTCATGAACGCTTCCTCAACACCACCGCAATGTGGAATTCTTCAACCTGAAAATCCGGTGAAGGATTGCCATTCCGTTCCATTTCCTGTCGGGCCTGCGCAATGCCGAACCCGAAGCGCTGCACATAACCCAGGTGCTTCATGGCCTCGGCGAGATAGCTGTTTCGGTAATCATTCGCCCCCGGACGACCAAAATTCTCCCGTGTGACGCGCCCAAATGGTCCGCCGGGGTTTTGAATCTCCACCCGGTCGGCAAACCACGTAATCCGGATCGGGGCGTTGGTCCCTTCATAACTGCGGTGCATGACCGCGTTTCTGGCAATTTGCTGCAATGCCACAAGCGGATAATCAGGCCGGCGGATCTCACGGTCGGCGGAAGTAAAGTCAATCGCGGTTTGAATGTTGATTTTCAGGAGTTCGTCGAGACTGTTCAGCAAGATCGGCAATGGACCGCGGATTTCCCGGGAGTCAGAAATTGGATCGCCGATTTGTCCGCCGGCAATTCGAACAAACTGAATGTATGCACCTGGAATAAAGTCAGCAGGTTCGGTACCGAGCACCAAAATCCCACAGTTAGTAGGGCGAACCGGCACTGGGGCGGCAGCAAGCCGAAGGGCCACGAGTTGCTCCTCCAGTGTCCGATGATTTTCAGCAAGCGTCTCCGGTGATATCGCCCGGGGCAGATAGACATCTCTGAACAGTTGTTTATCCAGATTCTCAAGCGTTGCCCTGTTTGCAGTTTGCAGATCGAATGGCGTGTCCTTGAAGCGGCGCTTCTCCACCAGCAGGTGTTCCTGCTGCTGCGACGCGATGGCCAGGCGCGGACCGATGCGGACCCACGCTGTTCCACGATAGCGCACCGGCGGAGCCTCCGCAGGCTCCACGACGATGACAGCCACATCCCGGCCGCCGAGCACTTTTTTCTGAACCGTTATGTGCGGCAGCGGCAGGATATTGCCATCCGTGGCTGTATCGGCAAGTGTCAGCAGCAAACGTTCCGTTATCTCCAGTCCGGCCGATTGGCCATCATCCTCAACACCGATAAAGATCGCGCCGGGCTTTCTATGGTCGGGCAGGTCGTTGGCAAACGCGCAAAGTGTTTTGCGAATTCCATCCATGTTGGAAATATCCCGCTTCCGCTCCGCGCGGTCTGATTCCGTTTCAGCAAGCAGATTTTCAAGCTCGGCATCACTTAGCATTACAAACACCTTTGTGTTTTCCCGGTCCGTTCCTTTGGACCAGACCGGATTATTGTGGCATTCTACAGGATAATGGCCCAACCGGCAGCAGGGCGACGCGTGCAACGGAGGAATGGTAATGTTTCCGCAAGTTCGCAGTCCCGATGCCTAACGGGAGGAGGCATCCTATGGCCGTTCGTCGCGGACGCGAAGCCAATGTGACCGACGATTCCGTTCTTGATATCGGCCAATGCGTAAGGCGTCAGCCCCCCGCCGTTTGCCCGCCGCGTTAGTTGCCCCGTCCCCATTGCGACAATAATGTAAATGCCCAACCCGGCGATTGCGTGGCGCATCACACCGCGCTTCCCCAAAAAATCGCGCAAGCCTCGATAGCACCAAAGCGCAATTCCCGCAACTGGATGGCCGGAACAAGCACTTGTCCAATGACTGAAGACCGGGCCGGTGGAAATGTGCGGGTTTAAAATTGCTTAAGAAATCGGACGTCGTTTTCAAATAACAGGCGAATGTCTTCAATGCCATGCTTGCGCATGGCTATGCGTTCCACTCCCAGGCCGAAGGCAAATCCGGTGTATTTTTCCGGATCGATTTTCACGGTTTCAAGCACATTGGGATCAACCATGCCGCAGCCGCCAAGTTCCACCCATTTGGAACTTCCGTCCGCATAATGAAATCGCACATCAAATTCCGCACTCGGTTCGGTAAATGGAAAGAAACTCGGACGAAAGCGGGTTTCCACATCGGCACCAAAAAAGGCTTTGGCAAACTGATCAATGCACGTTTTCAGATCCACCATGGTAATATCTTCATCCACCACCAGGCCTTCAATCTGATGGAACATGAAACTATGCGTGGCGTCAACGGTATCCGGACGGTACACCCGTCCCGGGGCGATAATGCGTACCGGCGGCTTGTGCGTTTCCAGCACCCGTATCTGCACGGAACTGGTTTGCGACCGGAGCATAAACGGAGCCGCGCCGGATGGTCGCTGCAGATAGAAATTATCCAGCGGATCGCGCGCCGGGTGGTGCCGCGGAACATTCAATGCCTCAAAATTATGAAATTCATCTTCGAGTTCCGGGCCTTGCGCGATGGAGAAGCCCATGCGGCCGAATAATTCCGTCAGCGCATCAATGGTTTGATGAACAATATGCAAAGATCCGGGATGATAATCGCCAAATGTGATCCGCCCCGGTTCGGTAATATCAACCAGCACCTCGGCGGAACCGGCGCTTGAGCCCAGCCGGTCCTTGGCTGCATCATAACCGCTTTGAACGGCCTGTTTGACTGAATTTAATTTGGCACCGTAAGCGCGTTTCTGATCATTGGGAAGGCTTTTGAGTTGATCGCTGGCCACCTTCAACAGGCCTTTGCTGCCAAGATATTTAATCCGGAAGGCCTCAATCTGATCAGCGCTGCTTAAGGAGGAAAGCTCCTGCTGTGCCTGGGCCAGTAATTCATCAAGATTCACGTTGAATTACTCCCGGAAAAAGGCACGTCTGTCCATTTTCAACACACCCGGCCGAACACCCTGCCGCTCAACCGTTCAGATGCCCCGTGTGTGTCTCCCCATCATAATCGCTTTACCGCCCCCGGTCCGGCGAATACCGCCCATTATCGCGCCTCCCTGACTGCGTTGATCGGATAACCCATCCGATCACCCCAGATCAGAAGCGCCACCCATACCGCATGCCGCCTGGAGAGATCACCCGCTGGTTAATTCGTTTCAGGCCGCCTTCAAACCCAGTGCATCGCGTACCTTGGCCACAATGGCGTCAAACGCGGCTGGATCGGCGATGGCAATTTCACTGAGGCTCTTGCGGTTAAGTTGAATATTGGCTTTGGCAAGTCCGGAAATAAGTTGGCTGTAACGCAAACCTCGGCTGCGCGCCGCGGCGGTCAGACGGGTAATCCAAAGAGCGCGATAATCGCGCTTCTTTTCCTTGCGGCCGCTGAACCGGTTGGCACCGGCCCGCAGCAGCGTTTCGTGCGCTGTTTTATACAGCTTGCTGCGTCCACCGACAAACCCCTTGGCGCGTTTCAGCAAACGTTTGTGCCGTTGTTTCCGGGCGGCACCGACTCTTACTCGTGGCATGGTAAATTCCTCAACAAATTCTTCAGGTCTTCAATGTTCTATCACGTTGTCGCCCCGCCGCCGGAAAACAAACCACCGGCTGACGCGACCGATTCTTACCGACCCGCCGGGCCAAGCAACGTGATCATCTTATCCGCAAACGGGCCGCTGAGACTGGTCGTACCGCGCAAACGCCGCCGCCGATTACCGGACTTGGCACTCTGCAAATGCCCCTTATTGTGCTTATGGAATTTGACTTTTCCAGTCGCGGTCACTTTAACCCGCTTTTTAATTCCCTTGTGTGTTTTATGCTTGGCCACGCCAAAACTCCTAACCAAATCAACGCTCAAAGCTCCAATATTCGCCCGGCCTCACGACAAGCTGCGCCCATGACCCAAGCAAATCGAGCCACGTAGTATATTCGCTTGCCCCCTCGCCGTCCACTGCTTGATCTCCCCGGCTCATTTTCCAGCCACATAACACATTTTTCACCAATTCCAACCGCCAACTGGCGCCCGCCCGCGCCTGTCAACAGCGCTCCGTTGAGGCGCTACCCGCATTCCCGATCGTCATCGGGGCCGGAAACCCGTGGCCGTTTTCGGGAATCGCGCCATCAAAAACCTTCACGTCACGCCCGCGGCCAAGGGCCATGGGATTCCCTCCCGATAGCCATCGGGGCTGCATGGTGGCGCGATTGGACGAATAACAACAATCCACCATGGCAGGCGTCGCACGCTACCGCGCGACGGCCGCGCCCGGCATCCGCAACTGCGGGTGCAAATCCCCGTCCGTTCTCGCGAATACAGCCTCGACGACGTTCACGACACCTCCGCGTCCTGGCAAGGAGAACCTTTTAACTTGGGTTAAACAGCGGACAACTTAACTTTGGCATGCCACTACCCGTTGACTTTGCGGACTCTTCGAGATATACAGCGATCATCTGATCTGCGAAATTGCTCGCCATGCGGCGTGGCTGGCCTTTGGATCGTCATGGGCATTGAGTCACTTTATGAACAGCAACAGCAAAGTCGTTAAGGATTTCATCGATACAGTCCTCAATCGTGGGGACATCGATTCCTCAGGTCAGTTCTTTTGCGATGATATGGTCGAGCAGGTTCCACTACCCGGTCAGGGTCCCGGCCTGGAGGGGCTGAAGGATGTATTGCGCGGAATGCGCGCTGCGTTTCCGGACATGCACTGGACTATCGAGGAACAAATCTGTGAGGGCGATAAGGTGGTGACCCGCTTTGAGTGGACCGGCACCCACCGGGCGGAGTTTCTTGGCGTGCCCGCCACAGGTCGCCCCGTGAAGGCGTGGGGCATGGTCATTGACCGACTGGAGGATGGAAAAATCAAGGACACCCGGATTCTGATGGATGCGCTCGGATTGATGATGCAGCTTGGTGCCTTGCCGCGCCCGCAGTCCTGAGTGTGACGCCGCCCGACCGCTTGAGCCAACGGCGATTGCCCCTTGAGTTGATGGACAATTCGCGTTATCAGGCGGCGACCTGATCTGCGGAACTGCTCGCCGGTCGGCGTGGCTCAGTTCCGCATCATTTGGCAGCATGCATATAACGGCGTCCATCCGCCAAGACATTCTCATTGAAGCCAGTCCGGCGCGAGCATTGGCCGTGGATTGGCAGGTTGCTCGTCTGCCGGAACCGATGGGCCGAATTTCCTAAAAGCCACACAGCTGCGTTTGAGTGCAAAAGCCGTCTCATGTCCGCTACTGAATCCAGAGCTATCCCCATCCCGTAACCATCAACAATCCGCCGTGGCACGCATTACCCGCATTCCCAATCTCAATCCGGGGGGGAAACCGTGGCCGTTTTCGCGAATGGGGCCATCGATAACATTCACGTCACGCCCGCTGCCAACGGTCATGGGATTCCTTCCCGATAGCCATCGGGAAGGAATGACGGCGTAAAGCTTCGATGAATTGTTTTCCGGCTTTACCCCGGCTGGCTGACGGGGCGATGGCGGCCTGATACGTAGACGGTCAGAACCATCAGATCGGCGGGGGTTATTCCTTCCAGGCGGGAAGCCTGCCCCATGGTGCGCGGACGAAATTTTTCCAGAGCTTGCCGGGCTTCAGCGCGCAGTTCCGCAATTGCCCGAAAATTCATATTCGGTGAAATGATCTTATCCTCCAATTCCGCCATGCGTTCGGCGGCATGTTTCTCACGGAGAATATATCCGGCGTATCGCGCTTCAATTTGAATCTGTTGCATCAGTATCTGCCGCGCCGGATCGGCCAGCAGTGCGGTCAATTGCGGTCCATCAGGGCCGAGCATGGCCGGCAGAGCCGTCAGTTCCAGATCCGGGCGTCGCAGCAAATCCATGGCCGTACCACCCCCCGGCACACGCAAGGCTCTCATCTGTTGCGTCAACTGGCGCATGGCGGCGAGTTTATTTTCCAGGCGTTGAACGCGCGCCGGTTCCGCCAGGCCGAGTTCGGCGGCCAGCGGCGTAAGACGCTGGTCGGTGTTGTCGCTGCGCAACGTGAGCCGATATTCCGCGCGGCTGGTAAACATGCGATAGGGTTCGGTGGGGGTTTTGGTAATCAGGTCATCTATCATCACGCCGATATAAGCCTGATCCCGCCGCAGCACAAACGGCCCCTGGGCGCGAATTTTCAGCGCGGCATTGATGCCTGCCATCAATCCCTGTCCCGCCGCTTCTTCATACCCGCTGGTGCCGTTGAGCTGTCCGGCAAAGAACAATCCATCGGCGCGATGGGTTTCCAGCGTGGCCCCGATTTGATGCGTGGGGGAAAAGTCATATTCCACGGCATAACCGTGCCGCAGAATTACCGCTTTTTCCAGCCCCGCAACGCTGTGGACCATCCGCTCCTGCACATCCACGGGCAGAGACGTGGATATGCCATTGCAGTAAATTTCATTGGTGTCCAGGCCTTCGGGTTCCAGAAAAATCTGGTGCTGGGTTTTGTCCGCAAAGCGCACCACTTTATCCTCAATGCTCGGGCAGTAGCGCGGGCCGCGACTGATAATCTGCCCGCTGTACATCGGTGCCCGGTGCAGATTGGCCCGGATCAGATCGTGAATGGCGGCATTGGTGTAGGTGATATGACACGGCACTTGCGCAAGGCCGGGAAACCGCGAGCCTAACGGCGCAGCGACGGTACCGGATAAATCACTGAACGGTATTGGCGGAACATCTCCATGCTGCGGTTCCAGCGATGAAAAATCCACCGTTTCCCGGGCCACGCGCGGCGGCGTGCCGGTTTTCAGCCGTTGCAATTCAAAGCCGAGCTTAATAAGCGCGCCGGATAATCCGACGGCGGCCTGTTCTCCCACCCGGCCACCTTCGGTTTTCTTTTCCCCGGTGTGCATGAGTCCGCGCAAAAATGTGCCGGTGGTAAGAATGGCGCAGCGGCAAGTCAATTTTCGACCGGATTTCAGTTCAATGCCGGTCACCCGCCATGCCGGCGCTTCATGATGGCCTGATGGGTCAACAAGTATATCATCCGCAATGTCCGCGATGATTTGCAGATTGGGGCAGTGTTCCGTCAGCAGCCGCTGCACCGCCTGCGCGTAGCGGTATTTATCCGCTTGCGCACGCGGAGATTGCACCGCCGGACCTTTGGAACGATTCAGCAGACGAAACTGAATACCCGTGGCATCAATGGCATGAGCCATCAAGCCGCCAAGAGCGTCAATTTCGCGTACGATCTGGCCCTTGGCCAATCCGCCAATGGCGGGATTACAGCTCATGCGGCCAATGGCGGCGGGGTCCATGGTAATCATCGCCACGGTGCCACGATCACCCAGCAGGCGCGATGCGGCCCACGCGGCTTCCGCACCGGCGTGGCCGCCGCCGACGACAACAATATCAAAATATGCAGCTTGATCGGTCATGCTTTGAAAATATTCCATCCTGTCAAAACGGGACACCGTACCGGGCCATTTGGATTCCAATGCATGCACCGCACACACAACGGTTCAGCCTGGCCATTTGGCCCGCGTCAGCGTTGCGAAATCAAATCCGCTTCGCGCTGGCGTTGCGTGGCGCGATGCAAAATCCGCTTTTCCCTCCGTGTTAAACTGTGCATTCCCTTTTCGCTGACTTTTTCAAGAATTTTGTCCACCATCTGCTGCTCCTTCATGGCCCGATGATCGCGCCGGCTGATCCAATGCAGCCAGCGCTGCAGCAGCCGCTTGCGCTTGGGCGCCGGCAAATCGCTGATGTTGGCACTGGAGGAAATCAGTTGATCAATGATGCCGGGGCCATCCACCTGCAGTGCCCGGCGGCGCTGCAGCGAATCAAAAAACAGCAGGGCGAAAACCAGCATACCCATCAGATTCAGGCCGTAGGCGGACAGCGCAAACAGCGGCACCGCCACAACCATACCGGTAAGACAGGTAATGTCGACGGACTTGTAGGCACCGGTCATAGGCCAGAGAGTCGCCTGCAGCAGATAAGCGCCGTCAAACCAGTAAAACGGGAGCAGATTGATGGCAACAAGAAAAATATTGGCCATGCAGAACATGTACAGCGCGGAGGCCAGAAAATTGGGTGCCAGGGACATGGCAATAAAATCGGGCTGCAACGGGCCGAACGCCGCTTCAAGAATCCGCGGTGTAACATGCCAACTGATATTGACGATGGTACCGACAAACATCGCGGCGATGGCGTTGGCCAGAATACCGCCGCCTTGCGCGGCAAACATGGGCCAGGCCGCCGGCGGGTGCATGGGCGGAATCATATTTCCCGCGGGCCACATAAGAAAATCGTCGTGCCGGCCGCCCACAAGCTGCGCGGTAATCCGGTGGCCGAATTCATGCACCAGAAGCGCCGCCAAAATACCCGCAATAGCCAGCACCGCCAGCACCAGCGCTCCGGTATGCAGCACATTAAGCAGCGTCAATGCCGCCAGCAGTATCAGCCAGAAATTCGCCTGTATGCGAATACCGAAGCAGGTCCCCAGCGGCAACGACCAGGTGAGAAGCGACCGCACACCGCCTCCGCCCCAGTTGTTCCCAAACCCACGGTTATAATCACGATCACGCCAACTCATACACGCTACACGCTTTCATTCTGGCACATTCAGGCCGGCTCTTATACGCCGGACCCGTTCCTTATTAAGTATTTTAACACAACGGCAATCGTTTTTCCGTCCACAATTTCGTTCGATGCGATCATCTGAAGGATTTTGTCCGGGGCGATGGGTTCCACGGTGATGGTTTCGTTTTCTTCCAGGGCCTGCGGGCCGGGGGTTAAACCGGCGGCGATAAAGGCATACATTTTTTCCGTCAGAATGCCCGGTGAGGTATAAAACCAGCCAAAAGGCTGAATATCGCCAGCCTGATAGCCGGTTTCCTCAATAAGTTCACGGCCGGCGCAAAGTTCGGGCGGTTCGGGTGGTTCAAGCGTACCGGCGGGCAGTTCCCAAAGCCATTGGCCCACGGTATGCCGCAGGTTGCGGATCATGACAATTCTGCCATCTTTCAGCACGGGCAAAATAATCACAGCGCCGGGATGCACCACCACTTCCCGCACCAGATGCTTGCCGGAGGCGGTGGTAACATTTCGCAGAGCCATATCCACCCGCGTGCCTTTGTAAACAATCTGGTCATTGGAACTTCCGGGCGATTGCACATTCATGATATTGATCCTTTCGTGATACATTTCATGACACTTCCATTGCGGCGATCATATAATAGCAGAGTATGGTACCAATTTCCGACAACCATGAACCGGAATTGCCGCCGCCAGATACGGACTTTGACGAACAAATTGTCGAGGAAGTGCCGACCGGCGAAGTTACGCTTCCCCTGCCGACCGAGCCAACCGAAGCGCGGTTAAGCCGCCTGCACAGCAAAGCGCGGGCGCTGGATCAGATTCCGGGCGTTTATCTGCTTAAAGATACCCGGGATGTGGTCATTTATGTTGGCAAATCGCGCTCTCTGCGGGATCGCGTCAGCAGTTATTTTCTCGCCAGTACGGACCTGGGGCCTGTTAAACAGCGATTGCTGGATTATGTGGTCGATTTTGACACACTGACCTGCGATTCAGAAGTCGAAGCGCTGCTGATGGAAAGCCGATTGATTAAAGATCTGCATCCGCGATTCAACGCCCGGCTTTCCGATGGCAAAAGCTATCCGTATCTGGAAATTACCACGCGTGAAGATTTCCCCGGTGTATATGTCACACGCAAGCCGCAAACCAGCGGCACCAAACTGTATGGCCCGTTTATCAGCGGGTATGCCCTCAAACAGGCACTGATTTACATGCAGCGCGCGTTTAAATTTCGCACCTGTCATCTGGAAATTTATGCCGACGATCAAAAGCGCCGCCACTTTCGCCCATGCCTGCTGTATGCCATCAAACAGTGTACGGCACCATGCGCGGACAAAATCAGCCGGGAGCAATATGCCCGTGATATGGATCGATTTAAGCATTTTCTGGAGTCCCGCCGGGGTGACGCGTTAAAGCAGATGACCGCGGAAATGGAAGCGGCTTCAGCGGCGCTGGAATTTGAAACCGCGGCACAGTTACGGGATCAGATCAAGGCGTTAAGATCTCTGTCGCATCGCGGAAAAAGTGCCAAGGTGATGCAGCCGGAATTGTTCTTCCCGGATCATCAGGCCGGTTCGCGGCAACTGCAGGAAGTGCTGGAACTCGACGAACCGGTGCGTTCCATGGAGGCCATCGACATCGCCCATTTTCAGGGTGAAGCAACGGTCGGGTCGCTGGTGTGTTTTATGGATGGCCGGCCATTTAAGGATGGCTACAAACGCTTTCGCATTAAAACGGTAACCGGTATTGATGATTTCCGGTGCATCGCGGAGGTGGTTTCCCGGCGCTACCGGGAGGCGGGGCAGGGCAACGAGTTGTTCCCGGATGTGATACTCATTGACGGCGGCCTGGGCCAGCTTCATGCCGCGCAGGGGGCCTTTGCGCAAATGGATGTCAAACCGCCGATGGTCATCAGTCTGGCCAAGCGTGAAGAAGAAATATATATGCAGGGTCGCCCGATGCCCTTTAAGCTTTCCCGCACCAGCGCCGCACTGAAGCTTTTACAATTTGCCCGGGATGAAGCCCACCGCTTTGCCCAGAGTTATCATCACCTGTTAATTGCCCGGCGGCAATTTCAGGATACTCTGCGCGGCAGCAAGGGCAAAATAAAAGCCAAACGCCGAACCAAATCGAAAGCGGCTTCCGCCGGTTCATCCGGAGAACCCGCGGAAACTGCATCGAATGAATTCAAAGTGATCCAAGCGCAAGACATCGCCGCCTTGCCCCCCAAACCCGGCATGAAGACACCCTGAGCCTGAAGCGATGCGCGGATGGTTCTTGGCGTGAAGCGGCATCGCGGCTATCATGCGACGGGTGATGACTGAACGACACATTGCACTACCGGTTATGGTGGATGCCACATTGGACGCCGCGGATATGGCTGCGGCGCTGCGGCAACTGGATGTCGGCGAATTGCGATTATCCGGCCATGACCGTCTTTTATATGCGACCGACGCCTCGCTGTATCAGGTTATGCCGCTGGGCGTGGTGATTCCCGATTCCGCCACGCACATTGCAACACTGCTGGAATTTTGCCGCAGACAACGCATTGCCGTGTTGCCGCGGGGCGGCGGCACGAGCCTGGCGGGCCAATGTACCAACCGGGCATTGGTGCTGGATTTATCACCCCGATTCCGCGGCGTGGAACAAGTCGATATTCCCGGACGAACATGTGTGGCCCAGGCTGGAATAACCATTGACCAGATCAACAGCCATCTGGCGGCAAGCGGACTATTTTTCGCTCCGGATCCGGCCACCGTGGCGCAGGCCGCGCTGGGAGGGTGCATTGGCAATAATGCCGCCGGGGCACGGTCGATCCGGTATGGCCGCACCAGCGAAAATCTTGACGCTCTGCACGTGGTGCTCACCGACGGGCAGGAGCTTTGGCTGGAAGCCGGCGCGGGGCGGCGCAATGCCGTTGCACTGAAACTCGCACAGCGGGTGGCGGATGTGGTCCGGAAATATGCCGCTGAAATCCGCGATCGATACCCGAAACTCATTCGCCGCAACGCCGGATATTCGCTGGATCTGATCCTGCGGCAATTGGATGCCGGCACAACGCCGGAGGATTTGAATCTTACTGGTCTGCTGTGCGGCAGTGAAGGCTCGCTGGCGGTGATCACAGCGGCACGGTTGAAACTCCAGCCGATTCCCGCGGCGCGGGGTCTGGCTATTCTGGCGTTTGACAGTCTGGAGCAGGCGCTGGATCGGCTGCTGCCAATTTTAGATACGCAACCCAGTGCCGTGGAACTGCTGGACGCGGTGGTACTGCAGGCGGCGCAGGGAAATGCCGAAGCGCGGCGGCAGTTGGAAGTTATGCCGCTGATCAACGGGCAACTGCCGGCGGCGGTGCTGTATGTTGAATATCAGGCGGAACATTCCGATCGGGAACTTGACACATCTCTGGCGCATCCGGCGCTACAGGCTCCGGCGGCGCGGATATTCCGGCAACCAACGGAAATGCTGCGCGCCTGGGCACTGCGCAAGAGTACCGAAGCGCTTCTGCACGCGGTATCAACCACCCGCAAACCCATTACCTTCGTGGAAGATAATGCCATTCCGGTGGCGCGCCTGGCGGAATTTATCGGCCGGTTTAAGGCGATTATCGAAGCACGCGGCACCACCGCCGCCTATTACGCCCACGCTTCGGTGGGCGTATTGCATCTGCGTCCGATGCTTAATCTGCATGATCCCGCTGATCAGCAGGCCATGCGGGAAATTGCTCTGGAAACCGCCCGACTGGCACGCGACTGCGGCGGCGTGATGTCGGGGGAACATGGTGACGGGCGGGTACGCGGGCCGCTGCTGGAGGAATATTTCGGACCGGAAATCATGCGAGCCTTTGCCGAAATCAAGGCGATATTCGATCCCGCGGGAATCTTGAATCCCGGCATGATTGTCAACACCGGTCCGGTGGAATCCATCACCTCGCATCTGCGCCAGGAAGCGCAACGGAAAACACTTCACATAGACACTGCAACATATTTTGATTACTCAGATCAGGAATCTTTCACCGGCGCGGTGGAAATGTGCAATGGCTCGGGCTTTTGCCGTAAAACATCCGGGGGAACCATGTGCCCGTCCTATCGGGCCACCCTGGATGAACGACATTCACCCCGGGGAAGAGCCAACGCCTTGCGCGCCAGCATTCTGGCCACGTCGGATCATCCCAACTGGACCGATGCCGCAACGCTGGAAACCCTTGATTTATGCCTGTCCTGCAAGGCCTGTAAAACCGAATGCCCCAGCAGCGTGGATATTGCCCGGCTCAAAGCGGAATACATGGCCCAGCGCTACCGAGAAATCGGTCCGTCGCTGGCCAGCCGCATGTTCGGCCATGTGCGGACGCTTAACAAATTTGGCGCACTGATGCCGACGTTGGCCAATCGGGTGCAGTCGATCTCACCCGTGCGAGCCATGATGAACCGGCTGTTGAACCTGGCACCACAACGCCAGTTGCCCGAGTTTTCCACAGCGTTGACCACGTTGTTTGACAAGGGCCTGATGCAAGCCAACCCCGCCACTGGCCCCAGAGTGGTACTGTTTGCGGACTGCTTTACGAATTACAATGAATCGCATATTGGCGTGTCCGCCACGCGGGTGTTGCAGCGGCTTGGCTATCGGGTGGAAATCTCTGGCCGCGGGTGCTGCGGAAGAGCGATGATTTCCAACGGATTGCTGCGCAGCGGCCGGGATACAATCCGCGATACGCTGTCTCTGCTGACACCCGCCATTATGGATCAGCAGGTTCTCGCGATTGTTGTCTGCGAGCCATCCTGCCTCAGTGCCATGGTCGATGATTGGCAGCATTTCAACGACATTGGCCCGTCTGACGTACTGAAACAATTGGCCCGGAAAGCCATTTCGCCAACCGATTTTGTGCAGCAGCGGTGGAGCGATCATCCTGTGCCACCCGCGTTAAAACCGCAAACAGCCGGACCGGTATTGTTTCATGGCCATTGCCATGCCAAAGCCCTCTGGGGAACCGGAAAGGATGCCGATTTATTACAGCGCCTGACCGATGGCAAAGCGACAATCCTGCCCACCGGCTGTTGCGGCATGGCCGGGGGATTTGGCTATATGCGCAATCATTATGAATTATCCATGAGGATTTTTGGCCAGAAAGAATTTGATCCCATTCGCGAGGCGTCAGATCAAACGGTCATTCTTGCCCCCGGCACGTCGTGCCGGCATCAGATTCAACATGCCACTGATCACCCGGCTCTGCACCCCGTGCAATGGCTGGCGGAATTATTAGACGACGGTTCACATTAGACATATGCTCAAATACCGGGTAATTGCATTCGTCCGGCGCGGGAAATAGTCCAATTGCGAATTCACTTTCCTCAGACGGGCGACCGATGTAAATCCCCGGACGGTCCGGTTATTTAAGCAGCCCTGCCTGGCATAACTGCAAATGAAATGTGGCAGATCGACCGCTGCTCTTTCCATGGGTCGCGGTCCAGCGGAATGGCCGGCTGGCAGCATAACCCCGCAAGCCCGCCACGCCCCGTCGCGTCAGGCGGGACGCTTTAACTTGGGTTAAGTGACGGACAATTTCGCTTTCGCCTGACACAGCTTTTGCACAACTTGTAATTTTACGGGGGTTTTATATACTAGCGGGTCTGGAATGAACCTGAATTGGAGTTTGGATTATGCCTCATATTTGTCATTATACCGGTCGCAAGACACGCATTGGCCGGCAGTGTACCTATCGCGGTAAGGCCAAATACCTCGGTGGCGTTGGTATCAAGATTACCGGTCGATCCGCACGGAAATTCAAGCCAAATCTGCAAAAAGTACGCGTGCTTATTGATGGCAAACCGGCCCGCGTCTGGGCGTCGGCCAAGGCGCTGAAAAGCGGCCTGGTGACCAAGCGCGTGGCGCGGCGGTTCGTCTATCGCAAACCCGCTGAAAATGCGGCAGCCTGACGTGGTTCCGACCGCAAGTGTGCGGGCAAGCCGCCCGGCAAACCGCATTGCAGGTTGAAAAGCCCCATAAAGTGAATATTATTCTTATAATACGAGGCCTGTACAGGGCCTCGTATTTGTTTTGAATGGTGCATCTATGGCTGATACCCTTAATGAAACGCAGGTTCGCCACGTCGCGAGACTCTCCCGATTGAAACTTTCTGACAACGACGTGCCGCGGCTGAGCAAGCAGATCTCCTCGATTCTCGATTATGTGGCACAACTGCAGGAAGCCAATGTGGATGGCTTGGAGCCAATGGCTCACCCGTTGCCGCTGCATTCCGTGATGCGTGAAGATGCGATAAGCGAATCGCTGACCGTTCAACAGGTTCTGGCGAACGCGCCGGGCAAGGCGGGGGCGTTTTTTACGGTACCCAAGGTTCTGGATGCCGGCATGGGCGGCGGCTAGGCTGCATATCGATTTTTTCCGGCGGCGGCCAGCCAGCCACGGCCCAGTGCCCGATTGACAACATTCCGGCGCTGGCGAGGTTGCAAGCAGCCGGGCGTGTCGTAAGATAAATGAATGTGCTCGGGGATATGAATATGTACTTGGTTCGTTATGCGGCAACACTTCCGGCGGCTTTAGCCCTGCTTTTACTGGCGGGTTGTGCGGGATACAATCCACTGGCACACCCGCAGAACAGCTACCGGGCCAATTTGACCAATCATGTTATTTCAATGCGGGAACTCGCACCGCCGGCGCAGCAATCCGGCATTTCGTCCGGATCGGTAATGCCCGGACAACTTGAGCCGGCCGCTCCAGCCGGCACCTATAGCTTTACCGTTCCCTACACGGTCACAAGTTTTAAAAAATCAACCGCAACCTACCGGCAGTATCTGCTTTATAATGGCCGGCCAACACCGAATCAAAAGCCGTTCTGCGTATTAACCGTAGCGGCAAAAGTGGCCAGAAATTGCAGCAACAGCCTGAAATTTAATGTCCATTCGACACGCACCTTTATTCTTAATGGCCTGGCGGCCCGCGAATGGAGCGGTTATACCACTGCCGGCAACCCGTTTGCGGAACTTATTGTGTCACACCTTGGCGGAGGGGACAAACTGGACGCACTGGCGATTGCCCCCAATGATCAGATCCGGGAAATGGCACTTAAGATTTTAAGCTCAATCCACTGGACGCCCGACACCAGTGGAGAATAACACCGCATGACCAACGGACATGGACCGGTGCCAGCATGGGGTACGACCGGCGAGTCGCCGAAATATTTTCAGGGATTTACCGATCCCTCTAGACTTGGATACATTCAATGATCAATGAGTTAAGCGCACTGGAAGTTCGTAATAAAATTGCATCGGGCGAACTTACCGCTCAAGCCGCCGCACAGGCAAGTCTGTCCGCCATTACGCAATCGGATCAACATTTGCACGCCTATAACGCGGTATTTGCGGATCGGGCGATGGAAAAAGCTCAGACCATTGATCAGTCCAAAGCCGCCGGCAAACCGCAGGGACTTTTAGCCGGCGTTCCCATTGCGATAAAAGACAATTTATGTACAACATTTGGCGCTACAACCTGTTCGTCAAAAATGCTTCAGAATTTTCACAGTCCGTATGACGCGACGGTTGTCAAAAAACTCGAGCAGGCCGGCGCGGTCATATTGGGCAAAACCAATCTTGATGAATTTGCCATGGGCAGTTCCACTGAAAATTCCGCTTTTGGCCCGACACGAAATCCGTGGAATACCCGGTGTGTTCCCGGCGGATCGTCCGGCGGATCTGCCGCCGCCACCGCGGCGAGACTGTGTGCGGCCTCGCTGGGATCGGACACCGGCGGATCAATCCGGCAGCCCGCATCGTTGTGTGGCATTGTCGGCTTGAAACCAACGTATGGTCTGGTATCGCGCTATGGTCTGGTGGCGTTTGCCAGTTCGCTTGATCAGATCGGCCCGATGACCCGCACCGTGGAAGATGCGGCCCTGCTGCTGCAGGTTATTGCGGGTCATGATCCATTGGACAGCACAAGCTGGCCGGAACCGGTACCGGATTACCTTTCTGATCTGGACAAGCCGCTGCAGGGCGTGCGGATCGGTCTGCCCGCTGAATTCAGCGGCGCGGGTATTGAACCGGAAGTCAGCGGGGCTGTGGCCAAAGCGGTGGAGTTTTATCGCAGCCAGGGAGCCACGGTGGTACCGGTCAATCTGCCGCACACAAAATACGGCATTGCCGCCTATTACGTCATTGCGCCGGCGGAAGCGTCCAGCAATCTCTCCCGTTATGACGGCGTACATTACGGCCACCGCACCGCCCGGCCGGAAAATTTATTTGATCTTTACGCCGCCAGCCGGGCCGAAGGCTTCGGTCCGGAAGTGCAGCGGCGCATCATGCTGGGCACCTACGCTTTGTCCTCCGGATATTACGACGCTTATTACCTGCGGGCTTTGCGGGTGCGGCAATTGATCAAGCAGGATTTTGACCGGGCGTTTGAAAAATGCGATTTTATCGCGTGCCCCACCTCCCCCACCGTGGCCTTTGAACTCGGAGCCAAAAGCGGCGATCCGTTGCAGATGTATCTGTGCGATGTATTTACGGTAACATGCAACATTGCCGGCATTCCGGGAATGAATATTCCGTGCGGATTTTCCCAGGCGGGCCTGCCCATCGGCCTGCAGATATTAGGCCCGACATTCAGCGAACAGCGCATGTTGCGACTGGCGCGGATGTATGAAAAAAATCACGATTGGCACACACGGAAACCCTCACCGCCACAGGCATAACCGGGCGGCCACCGCCCTCGAGGCATGGTGAAGCCGCCACCCGTAAGAATCCGTGTGGCATCCGCGGTACGCAACAACATGTGTATGCGTCCGACCATGAAATCAGGGCCGTTCCGGCCCCGCTGCCCCGCAGCCCGGTCTTGGAAGATCGGTGCAGCGCCATCATGAGGTGGACACATGATTACTCGACGGCATCTTGGTGCAATTTGCTGCTTTCTTCTTCTTGGACTCGCTGCGCCTTGCAGCGCTCAAGCCACAGAGCCCGAGTCCGCCGGTTCTCTCTACCTGAGTAAAGCGAAGTTCCACAAACTTGCCGCGGCCGCGTTGGCTTGGGCCGGCAAGCATCCACATTCGCCGGACAGTCCGCGCCTGCTGCTGCGGGTTATCATGGCTGCGAAGGTACGAGGCGACGATCCCACCGATCTGGGTACGGCGGAACGGCAAATGCTGCTGGACTTTCCGGATAGTACCGAAGCACGCTATTTCCTTGCCGGCATATCGGATACTACAACACCCGGCGGCAAGCGGTATCGTCAGCTTGTCACCGCACTTTTACAGTGGTTCACCTACCACCCGAATATGAAGAATTGCAAGGCCTTAGATGGTGTCATCCGCAATGGCCTGCGGAGGTTCGGCATAAAAGCGGTATACAATAACAACTATCAGGACGCCCTGTTGTGCTACCTCGTCGCGCATCGCGCCGGCGACAACCCCGTGGCCAACGAGATGCTCGGTGCCACTGAACCGTCAAGCTCAGATTGGAAATCTCCCAAGGCGGTTGCCAGCGCGGAGGTTCGGGAAGTGGTGATCGAAAGAGGCGCAACGGCGATACAGAGACTCGGATTGCTGGAGCGACTGGCACAAAATGAACCGGCAAGCCTTTTGGAAAGGTACTATCTGCACCTTATACCCGCCGCCGAGCGATCAAGGGGGCAAATTCTTCAGATTCACGTTGAGGAATTAATATTAAACGGGCACTACCGCCGTGCATTAGCCCTGTTAGCCAGCCACCATCGAGCGACACCCAACGCCCATCTGGAATTTCTCCCGGTGTACTGCGATGCCGTGTTGGGCCGTTCTGACCAAGCGGCCGTGGCGGCGAAACGGCTGCGAACGGATTTTCCGAAAAGCGCGTGGACGCGTGACGCGTCAGAACTGACCAGAGTGGTGGCGGAGCAAGACGCGGCCGAGGGGCAAGTTGCGGGCCAAATACTGCAATTCCTGCACTGGGCGGGGGACAACGTGCGGGACTGTGAATTCCGCGCTGCACTTCGTGCATCGCCCAAAATGAGGTGGAGATTTTACGCCGGCCTCGCTGGAAGCACCGGAAATATTGAGGTGTGGGAAAATGGCATTTTATCCGCAGCGCTCGCCTGGGACCCGAAGGCCATCCGCCTGTTTGACTCTCAAGCCAGGCGCAGCTTCCAAATGCCGGTTGGAGCGACACCACCGATCGACACCACGGGCGTTTCGCCCGCCGCGAAAATTGCCGGATTTTTGGCCGCCGTCGGCACCCCAGAACTCAGCGCCAGAGGGCTTTTGGCCCAATATGCGCCCGCGTGGCTCAAGACGTACGCAGGTGCCATGCGAGTTTTTCACGACGCCCATCGCCATGGAGTATTCTTCACCCGGCGGCGGGCTCATGGAAGCAAAACATCCGTTGGATTGCTGTTCGCGGGCATCTCCACCCCAAAATGGATTCGGGTCTCAGCGGCGATTGATAGCGCAAATCATGCTCTCACTCTGAAGTATGGCAACCGCGCAAAGTTAAGCCTGATCGCCAGCTCGTCGCCGCATTTTGCGATCTCGCAACCCAAGTGGCCGGCGGGAAATGTCGTCCAACAAAAGAAATCCATGCCCCTGGCCATCCGGGACGTTTCCATATTGCTGCCGGAATGGCTGGGCGCTTTTGACAGGCTCGCGAGTACCGTCAACATGCTGCAGCAGGGCAATGACCACGACTACATCGCCGCACTCAAGACTAAGGCCCTTGCAAAATACCCGAAGCAGTTGCCTCGAGCCTTTAGCGGTCCCGGCACCCCGCTGCCGCCGCATTTTTCAGCGTCCGCGAGTCAACGAGCCGGCGGGTTGCTCACATGGTGCCGGAGGGAGCCGAGTTCCACCGCCGCTCCCGAAAAGCTGTTTTCCGGATTGATGCTGGCCAGATTGGCAAATAACATGGTTGTCGCCGGAGACATTGAGCGAAGACTGGTTCTGTTCTATGGATCAAGCCTGCAAGGCAGATACGACCTTTCGAGATTTTCAACGCCTGCGCAATTCGGAAATTTAGTCCAGGCGATTCTCAAACATAACGCGGCGAAGATGACGCCAAAGCGCGAAGTCGCGATCTTGCGCGTTATCTATTACGGGTTGCAGGAATTCAGTGGCAGCCAAAGGCGCCTTGATGTTTTTGGCACCACAAATCGGACCGGTCTCATATTCTGCGAGGCTCTGGCCCTCAAGGCGGGATGGACCGATATGGCCAGCCAACTCCGTCAGGCGATCGTATCGGTGGCCGCATCCAACAAAAAGCTTGCAAGCGTATGGCACTGTATGGTCCGCCCCGGAACGACCCCGGCGGATCGGATCGCGAATCTGGCGAACATTCGACAAAGTAAGATTACACAATATCTCGCAATTTTCCTGCTTCGCATGAGCCACCGCCGCCACTCCGATCCCAAACTTATGCGCGCCGCGGAACTGCTGTACGCGGAGACCGGGCACCTGCACCGGGCCTGCGCTTATGCCGACAAACTGGACCGAAGGCATTTGGATTCCGGACGCACAGAATTCATCCGGGCGTATTGTCAGCTCCGGCTTGGAAAGCCGGCCGCTGCCCGCCAAACCGCTTTGGCCGCGGCGGCACAATTCCCAAAGAGTCCTTGGGTCAGGAATCTCGATCTACTGGCCTCCGACTGCGCGACGTATGCAACCAATTTCCAATCCTGCGTAAGGACCGTGCGATTGGCGGACCGTTGGCTGCTGCGCAAAGCGACCGGGTTTGAAATTACCTGTGCCCTTAAGAACCTCGGCAAGCCGGCACTTGCAGCCTATCTCGCCGCCGATAGAGGCTTTATTCAGGTGTACGGAACTTTGAACGGAAAGCCTTTCGTGGCCATGAGGCTGCGGAGCAGGCACCTTGAGATTCTTTCGCCGGATGGGCCAAAATTCAAACGCTACAATTCCAATTCGATTCACTTTGGCATCTTGCTTTCCATCCATCGACATATTGAAAATGGATGGGAGTTTGGGTTTTGGTTCCCTTTTTCGACCAGTGCGTATTCCTGCATTCCGCTGGCGCAACAACTCAGGCAGTACCATCTGCATAATACCGCGGGCATTGGTGCGATGCTCGTTAGTATTGAGAAGCAAGGGTTGACCCTTTGCCCGAAGCAAGACCGGACTTCAACGGCATTTACATTAGTACAATTTTCATTTCACCACCCCGCTGTGCAACGAATCAGTTTTCGGACAGCACGCTCGGGCCGACCGATACTATTGGAGTCTCGCCGACTGACGCTGCATTTTCATTTCCTCACCGAAAAAGACCCGCATTTTCGAGGCCTTGCCTGGCCGAACTACCCGAGCGTGGCCGCACATGCCCAAGGTCTTGTCTTGTGTGGCCAAGTACTATCCGAGCTTCTGCACAGCGCAAGCGCCGCTTACAAACTCGCTGAAACGCCCCCAGCGGTTAAAGGTGGAGCAATCGGAGCAAAATCGGTAGAATCTGCATCAGGCAAGCCGGAGACCATGGCTCGCTGATGGCCGCTGACGAAAAGATGAAGGATTCACTGATGTCCACTACCGCTGCTGAACCGCAATACAAGGTGCTTATTGGCATGGAAATCCATGTGCAGTTGGCCACAAAATCCAAAATGTTCACGGGAGCCGCCAATGGTTTTGGCGGCGAACCGAATTCGCAGGTTGATCCGGTTATTCTGGGTCTGCCCGGCGTATTGCCGGTGGTTAACAAACGCGCGGTGGAAATGGCCATGATGGTGGGGCTGGCTTTGAACTGCCAGATTGCATCGCAGACCAAATGGGACCGCAAAAGTTATTACTACCCCGATCTGCCCAAAAATTATCAGATCAGTCAATACGATCAGCCCCTCTGCGGCCCCGGCAGTATTGAATTGCCGTTATCCGATGGCAGCACCAAAACCGTGCGCATCCGCCGGGCGCATCTGGAAGAAGATGCCGGAAAACTGCTGCATGAAGCCGGCATGACCGACTCTCTGGTGGATTTGAATCGTGCCGGCACCCCGCTGCTGGAAATTGTCACCGAGCCGGACTTAAGCAGCCCGGAGGAAGCGCGGCTTTTTGGCGAGGAACTGCGAAGGATATGCCGTTATCTGGGAGTATCGCACGGCATTATGCAGCAGGGACACATGCGGTTTGAGCCGAATATAAATCTGCATATTTATCATAATGGAAAAACCGTCAAAACCGCCATAACAGAAGTTAAAAACCTCAACAGCTTCCGTTCGGTGGAACGCGCCTGCGGCTATGAAATACAGCGGCAACTGACGGAGTTTTTCGCCAACCCGGAGGCGGCTGTCAGTCAGGGCAAATCCACCCGCGGCTGGGATGATGACAAGGGCATGACACTGCTGCAGCGCGAAAAGGAAGAAGCCCATGATTACCGCTATTTCCCGGATCCGGATCTTGTGCCGCTGCATGTGGATTCAGGCTGGGTCAATGACATTCGCTCCGGCGTGGTGGAACTGCCCATTGCCCGGAGAAAACGCTATCAGGAAAAGCTCGGCCTGACCGCCAAGGAAGCATTCTCGCTGACTGAAGAACGCGAAGTAGCGGATTTGTTTGATCGCGCAGCGGCGCTGGGGGCACCGGCCCGCCGGCTGACCAATTTGTTTTTAGGCCCGGCGGCGAAAATGGCCAATGAAGCCGCGTCCGCGGAAGCCGCGACGGTTCTGATCAGCGATCTCCCGGTAACGGATAAGCAATATGCCAAACTGGCGGAACTCATTGAATCCGGCGGTATCAGCGCGACATCCGCGGTGACGGTATTTGAATATCTGGTCAAGAATCTTGATGCTGATCCAGCCGAGGCGGCACGGACACTGGGGCTTGTACAGGTGCGGGATCAAAGCCAGACCGAAGCGTGGGTCATGCAGGCCCTTACGGGGAATCCTCAGGCCGTCAGTGATTACAAAAACAATCCGAAGAAAAAACAGGCATCCCTGGGCTTTTTACGAGGCGCGGTCATGAAAGCCAGCCAGGGCAAGGCCGATCCGAAACTCGTTGGTGAGATTCTGGAAGCCAGGCTCAATGCGCTGGCGGCGGATGGTGCGTGACGGGGACGACGAATGGTCAAACAACGTCTTTACGGTTGGATTGCGGGCGGTATTGCCGCCGCCGGCATTCTTTTGGCCGGACCATTTGCCGAAAGCTATCCGAAAAACAATATTGGCTCAACGCATCTGAAAGTCTATACCGCTCCGGGATTTTATACATTCCATACGGATGTGAGCCTGAAAAAGCTGCGGCAAATCTGGCTGCGGATGAATTTTGTGGCCGAGGCGTATCAACGCCGGCTCCACGGAATTTTCGGCGGCGCGGTTACCCGCAAACTCCCCTTTTTTATTTTCAAAAATGCCCATGAATATTATGCCGACGGCGGAATGCCCGGCAGTGCGGGGGTGTTTGAAAACAATTACACCGGCCAATGGCTCATGGCCATTGGCCAGGGACGTCTGAATCATCAGATCTGGCACATCATCCAGCATGAGGGTTTTCATCAGTTCACCTTCGCCTTTATTCATCGGTTTCTTCCTCCCTGGGCGAACGAAGGAACCGCGGAATTTTTCGGAGAAGGACTGTTTACCGGATCGAGTTTTATCACCGGCTGGATACCGCCCTACCGCGAAGCGCGGATTAAATATGAAATTAAACACAACAAATTTAAAACCATTCACGCCATGCGTGAAATGAGCTACAGCCAATGGAACGATGTGCTCATGGGCACAAACTATGATGAAGCATGGTCGATGATTTATTTTCTCGCGTATGCCAATCATGGCCGTTACGCGGTACCATTTACGCAATATCTGCGGCTGTACCGCCATGGCTTTGATGCGGAAACGGCATGGGATCGGGTGTTTGGCGATAATGATCTGGCGTTTCAGCGACTTTACGTCAAATACTGGATGAATCTGCCACCCAATGCCACCGCGGAACTTTATGCCCGGGTGCAGACGCAGTCGCTTACCAATTTTCTTGCCCGGGCCGTCACACTTAAGCAGCGCTTTTATTCCGCAAAGCATTTCTTTTCCGCCGCCCGGGATGGCTCGTTAAAGGTTTATCATTTTCCCAATCGGCTGTGGCTGCCGCCAAGCCTGCTGAACCATGCGCTGCGTGAATCCACTTATGTTGGAAGCTGGTCGATAGATTCAGCCGCAGGTTTGCCGAAGTTAATCTGCACCATGCCCGATGGCACCAGGCTCATTGGCAGCTTCCATATTTCCGATCAGCAACCCGAGGACACCCGCGTAAAAGTAATCTGGCCCAAAAGCGCCGCACACGCCGACAATGCACTGGAAACGGTTGCGCAATAACGCAAATGCCTGAACCGCCCCGCAACCGCCCGAAGCGATACCATAGATATTTGCCGGCGCTTGTGCGGCCTTGCGATCCGCATCATGTTCGACCGCCGCATTGCCCGTTTGGGCTTAATACTCCACAAAGGGCAATTCAGCCGCGGTTGGAACATATCCCGTGCTGCGGCTGTTATTGAGCGTATTTTTATCCAGTCCGAGGGCTTGAACAATGGCGTCAAGATCGTCCGCGACTTTTACCGGCTTGTTGCTCATGCGCCCCCAGGTTTGCTGCGCTTCAGGCTGCTTGGCCAGCTTGGTATTCACCCCGGTGTGGTAATAAACCGTGGCGTCGGGATCTTTCAGGCCGTGGCCGGTCAACACGCAGGCAACGCGTTCATGCCGGGAAATAATATTGCGAGCCAGCAACTGCTGCAGTCCGGCAATCGTGGCGGCACTGGCCGGTTCGCAGCCAAAGCCAAAGCGTCCGATCATGGCTTTGGCTTCGAGAATTTCTTCATCCGTCACCTGCGCCACGACACCATTCATGATATGCAACGCCCGCAGGGCTTTCTTCAGATTCACCGGATGGCCAATTTCAATCGCCGATGCCACGGTATGGGCGTGAATTCCCTCACGCTCCATGCGTTTATACCACTCGGCTATAACCGCCTGATCCACGCGCCCGCCGTTCCATGTCAGCCCACCGGAGACCAGTTCGTGCAGCGTGTTGGCACCCGTGGCGTTAATCACCGCCAGACGCGGAATGCGCTTGATAAGGCCCAGTTCGCGCAATTCAAAAAAGGCTTTGCCAAATGCGGAGCAATTGCCGAGATTTCCTCCCGGCACAATAATCCAATCCGGTGCTTCCCAGTTCAACGCCTCTAAAATGCGGTACATGATGGTTTTCTGCCCTTCGAGGCGAAAGGGATTAACGCTGTTCATCAGATATAATCCCAGTTGCCCGCTGACCTGGCGCACGCGGGCCAGGCAGGTGTCAAAATCGCCCTCAATCTGCAGGGTGCGGGCACCATAATCCAACGCCTGGGAGAGTTTTCCAAAGGCGATTTTACCGGATCCGATAAACACAATGCCCTGAAAGCCATTCATCGCGGCATAAAGCGCCAGCGATGCGGACGTATTGCCGGTACTGGCGCAGGCAACCCTTTGCGCACCAACCAGGCGGGCGTGCGTAAATGCCGCGGTCATGCCATTATCCTTAAAGCTTCCCGACGGATTCATGCCCTCATATTGCAGCCAGAGTTGCCCAGGCCACATTCCCAGATGCCGCCCCAGGCACACCGCATTTTGTAAAAAGGTCTGCCCCTCGCCAACGGTACAGACCATGGCATCAGAGGCAAACGGCAGCAGATCACGAAATCGCCAGACGCCCGAATAATCCAGCGGAAATCGCCGATTCTGCCAGCGCGTCTGAAATTCCCGCAAGGTTTTCGGAATGGACGCCTGCTGCCAGTGATAATTAATATCCAGCAATTCACCGCACCGGCTGCATGCTGTAAGCGTCTGCCCCACATCAAAGGTGGCCGCACAATCGGGATTAATACACTGCTGATAAGCAATTGTTTTCATGCCTGAAATTCTAGCCGCATACTGCCATTGCCTCAACGCATGATCGCGTAAGCCTTTGCTGAATCAACAATTTACCTGAAAATGGCGGGAAATGGCTCCAGGCAACCTCGTTGCGGATGCCGTTGCAACGGGTTTTCCGTCGCCGGCTTAAAGCGCTTACAAAGCCGCTTTACACGCGCCAAAAGCGGCGAATGGGCCATTTTTATGCAGTATTTCCGCAGCGGAAAAGCCAACTTCCGACAGCAGGTTGATCTGCCAGAGCAGCGGCTTGGGCGTATCCTCGGCTTGAATATAGGCAAACACCGAATCACGATACTTGTCTCCGACTTCACCGCCGCCCTTGAGGTGAGACAAGTATTCGCCGTGACGCCGTTGCATCAATTCCTGCACCTGCGGCAGTGATTGCTCAAGGTAATCAAATATCCAGAATGATCCGCCCGGCCGAAGCCATCGGAGAATAGCGGAAAACGTCTGCTTCCATTCCTGATCGGTGCGCAAATGGTGCAGCACCGCCGCGGCCAGAACAATATCAAAACTCTCCGCGGGAAACTCGGCGTTTCGTACATCTGTCTGCAGGGTTCTCACTTCACCTCTGGTAGCAGCGCTGACGCGTTGTAAAGCGCGATCAAGCATGGGTTGGCTTAAATCAATAAGCGTGCAGTTCAGATCGGGCATTTTTTGCAGCATTTTAAGCGTGTAGTTGCCGGCACCGCAGCCAATATCCAATAACGACCGGGCCTGTGGGGTTACCACGGCGGCGGCACTGGTGACCAATTCCAGGCAAAGCGGGGCATCCATCGTAGCGGATTGACCGGTCTCAATATTGCTGAACCGTTCGACATCTTTATCAAATCGTTCGCGAATCTGCTCTACGGTGGATTTCATTGCGGGTACTCCATCTTGGGCCGTTAAATTCTACGGGACCGGTTTACTGGCCGCAACACATGCTTTTCCGCTATTATGACCGGTATTGAAGGTGGGGAGAGCGTTTTTGCTGGAGGCGCATGATGGTATTGGCAATGACTTCTCCGATCGCGGTGGCGTATTCGGTTCGACTGGCCGAAGGATTGCAAAACTTTTTCCCCTGGCTGACCAACATCGACTGCCGGGTTTTGTATCTGCATCCGGTACTGGTGAATTTTGTGGCCGCGTGCGTGCCGGTATCGCTGGCGTTTGATTTCGGCAGCCGTGTGATGAAGCGGGAATCATGGCGCGTCGTGGCCGCATGGAACATGGTCGTGGCGGCATTGTTTGTTCCACTGGTGGTGTTCTTCGGCTGGCTTTATTGGGGCAGCAACGATGATGACCGATCCATGGCCATTCACTTCTGGCTGGGCAATTCGCTGGCATTTATCATTATCGGCCTGGCTATTTGGCGCTGGCGCTTGTATGCCAAATCCCGTCCGGCAACTGCGCTGTATCTGGTGGCGGCATCCATGACTCTTGCAGCACTGGCGATTCAGGGACATATTGGCGGAAGTCAGTAAGTTTATACCGATCATCACCGGCGTTCGCTGCGTAAAAGTCCATGGCCGATCTTAACTTTCACAATCGGGCAATGTAACAAGCACCCGCCGGGACACGCCATAGCCGGACCGATCAATATACCGCGTATGCTTCAACGGGTATTCTCAGCCACAAGTCCGGTTCGGGCATTTGAGCGGCAAGCAACTCCCGCAATTCCTGATCGTGTTTCGCCTGGAAGCATGCGGCACAATAATAATTGCCGAAGGAATCTTTGGTGCGCAACCGGCCCGCAACATTGGCCCCGCATTTACAGCACTCTTTGACTGCGGCACCCATGCCGCCCGAGGTGTTAAAGTTTACCATGTTCTCTCTCCATCTTGTTTACCAAACTGCGTGAAGTATAGTTCCATCTTTAATCTTTTCCAACAAAAATCAGCAGTTTTTTCAGGTATCGGACGGTGAACCGCAGCCCATAACTCAACGGCCTGATAATACTGAGCCCGCTGCGATGGAATAATACGAATCGTGCTTCCGGCTACACGTTTCCGGAGGCCGGTTGAGCGCATTGCGGTTTTAGCCGCTCTTCCGGTCCGCAGGTCGAGCATTCAGCTAAAAGTCGTTAGAATACCGATCTTTATATCCGCGTTGGAGATTTAGATGGCGGCAAAACGAAATTTACTGGTTACATCGGCGCTACCGTACGCCAATGGGGCTATTCATATCGGACATCTGGTGGAATACATCCAGACGGACATCTGGGTGCGCTTTCAGCGGCTCATGGGCAACCGTGTGGTGTACCTCTGCGGCGACGACGCCCACGGCACCCCCATTATGTTACGTGCCCGCAGCGAAGGCCTGGCACCGGAACAATTTATCGCCCGGATGAATCAGGAACATCGCGAAGATTTTGCCCGGTTCGGCGTGAAATTTGATTGCTATTACTCCACGCACTCGCCGGAAAATGAAGCGCTTTGTTACCTGTTTTATGAACGCCTGAAGGCCGGCGGACATATCGTACACCGGGATATCGAACAATTTTTTGACCCGGTGGAAAATATTTTTCTGCCCGATCGCTTTATCCGGGGGCAATGCCCCAACTGCAATTCTCCGGATCAATATGGCGATTCCTGCGAAGTCTGCGGCAAGCATTACAATCCCACCGATCTGATCAACCCCAAAAGCGCCGTCAGCGGTGCCGTGCCCGAACGCCGCACCAGCCGCCACTTTTTTTTGCGTCTGGAAGATTTCCGTCAACAGCTTCTGGACTTGATTCGCGGTGGTTTGGTTGACTCGGCGGTTGCCAACAAACTTGAAGAATGGTTCGGCAAGGAATTGAAGGATTGGGATATTTCCCGCGACGCGCCATTCTTCGGTTTTCCCATTCCCGGTGAAGCGAACAAATACTTCTACAACTGGCTTGATGCGCCAATCGGGTATCTGGCGGCTTTGGCAAAAAACATGGCCGGTTCCGCCGCGGATGCCGAGGAATACTGGAAAATGGATGATCTGGAAGTGTACCATTTCATCGGCAAGGATATTATTTACTTTCACGCCTTATTCTGGCCCGCCATGCTGATCGGTGCCGGACTTAAGCCGCCGAACAGATTATGCGTACACGGACATCTGACGGTTAATGGCGAAAAAATGTCCAAGAGCCGGGGCACTTTTATCAATGCCGCCCAGTACGCCCGGCATCTTAATCCGCAATGGCTGCGTTATTACTTTGCCACCCGGCTCTCGGCTTCACCGGCGGATATCGATTTAAGTTTTGAGGATTTCTGCAACCGCGTTAACAGCGAACTGGTTGGAAAGCTGGCCAACCTCATCAGCCGGGCCGCGCCGATATTAACCCGGCTGCTTGGCGGTCGCACCGGCATCGTGACCATGGATGCGTTGCCGCTGCTCAATGAATTCCGTGCCGCCGAGGCCGAAATTGCGATGGATTATGATCAGCGGAACTTTGCCGCGGTAACCAGGCGGGTTTGCGCTCTGGCGGACAAGGCCAATAAATTTGTCGAACAGCAGGCTCCATGGTCGCTGGTGAAAACCGATGAAGAAGCGGCGCGCGGTGTATTGACAGCCGCCCTGGAATATGGACGTATTCTGATGATCTATCTGAAGCCCATCATCCCGGACATTGCCGCGAGCGTGGAAAAATGCCTGAATGTCGGCCCCCAGAAGTGGGACGACATCCAGAACTCCATGGACTCACATGTTATTAACCCATTTGAACATTTAACCGGACGTGTTGAAGAAAGGAAAATTCAGAACATGCTGGACGAAGTTAAAACCAATGCCACCCCCGCCACCGCCCCGGCGGCAACTGCCCCCGCGGCCGGTGAAGAGCCGCTGGCGCCGGAATGCACCATCGAACAATTTTCCGCAGTGGATTTGCGGGTGGGCCGCGTTATTCATGCCGAAGCCATTGAGGCTTCCGATAAGCTCATGAAAGTGGAAATTGACGCCGGGCCATTGGGTAAACGCACGGTTCTGGCGGGAATTAAAAAGGCCTGCACGCCGGAACAGCTTACCGGACGACTGGTGATTTTCTGCGCGAATCTGGCACCGCGAAAAATGAAATTCGGAACCAGTGAAGGAATGATTCTGGCCAGCGGCCCCGGCGGCAAGGATGTATTTCTGTTATCGGTTGATGAACGCGCCACGCCCGGCCAGCGCGTCCATTAAAAGCTTCTGTATTTCTGAATAAATTCAGCCCGATGACCGACTACAACATATAATCCCATGAGGAGGGGATGGATGGAGTCGTTCCGGGCGTTACCGGCACATCGCCGGGCGTGGACGGAAACGAGGTTAACTGACCAGTGGAGGATTTGTGGCTGTAGCATGTGCAATAGTCGGTCTTGATCCGATTCAAAGGGATTGGATTGAGGCATTAAAGCAAGCCCACGAAACCGATTGGTTCAAAATCGCGGTGGTTGGGGAACGCAATTTATCGCTGGCCCGGGAAGTGGGACAGATTTTTGACGTCCCTTTTTACGGCGATCTGCGACGTATGCTGCTGGAAACAACGCCGCAAATGGTCCTTCTGGACCGCCCCGCCGATATGTCCCTGGATTTTGTTGAAGCATGCCTGCAACAGAATATCGGCATATTGAGCTTGGGGCCGCCGGTGCAAACACTCGAAGAGGCACACCGCCTGAGCCTGCACCTGCAACCCAAAACCCATTTGCTTTATACCGCTCCCCAATTTTCCGGGTCATGGGGTTATGGACAGGCCCATCAAACCGAGAATTTTTTCCAGGCAGTACAGTTTTTGCGCGGCGATTGGTCGGCGGCCAATCATGCCGTGGCTCGGCTGCGCGCTGTGCAATATGGTGCCGTGCGTTCATTATCGGTTCTGGCGTGGGACGCCTTTCGCACCACCATTGAAGTTCTCGGCCTGCCCGCAGCGCTCTATGCATCCATTAACGGCGGCAGCGGTCAGCAGGACAACTTTACGGATGTCACCGGCGATGTCGGCGTGGTGATGAAAACATTGGAAGGTGCCACCGCCGTTATGCAGCTTTCAGATCAGGAAGGTTCATTGCGACGGGAAATCAGCGTGGCGAATCGGGAGGGCCGGGTGAAACTTTCTGAATTCAGTTATCGCTGGACATCCGCCCGGGATAAACTCACCGAGGAAGATTCCACCGCACCAACCACCTATGTCGCGCAGGCTCTGCGGGAACTTGAAAATTTCTGCCGGCATTTCACCGCCGCTCCTTCGCCGCACCGCGGCTGGCCGCACCTGTTACCGGAAACGGCCGCGATGATGACGGCCATGATCGTATCCCACCGAACCGGGATGGCTGAATCTCCGCAACATTTCCGGGGCTTGAACAGATAGAACAACCAAGCCGAATATGAAGTATAACGCGGCAAGGTGCCGCAACGACGGTTTCACAGGGCACAACGGCAAGGCCGGCACACAACTTCACCACGAGCCAGGCCGGATCACCGTTGACCGCGCGGCATTTATACAACCAACAACGGTATATTACGCCGCTACTTCGTGCAGCGCCTGAATCAGCGCATCAATATCCGCCGGAGTGTTAAAATGCCCCGGACTCATACGAACGGCACCATCGGGAAATGTTCCAATGACACGGTGCGCGTACGGCGAACAATGCAAGCCCGGCCGCACGGCGATGGTGAAGGACTCATCAAGAATGCCGCCAAGTTCCTGCGGGCTGTAGCCTTCGACATTAAAGCTCACCGTGCCCACGCGATTGGCGGCGGCATTGGGTCCCTTCGGGCCGTAGACACGCAGCGCGGAAATATCCGCAACGCCGTCAATGAAACGTTGTATCAGCGATCGCTCATGCGCTAATGTTTTGGCGGGATCATGTTTGATGACAAAATCCGTCGCCGCCCCAAGGCCGGCAATACCAACAGTGTTGGGCGTCCCGCCCTCCAGGAAATACGGCATGAGCCGCGGTTGCGTGGGCGTTGCGGAATCGCCGCCGGTGCCGCCTTCGCGAAAGGCGTTAAGATCGTTCATGTTGACGGTTGTATGAATATACAGGCCTCCGGTACCCGTAGGACCAAGCAGTGATTTATGTCCCGGAAACGCCAGTAAATCCACATGCTCATGGACAACATTGATTGGAACGGTGCCAATGGTCTGGGCGGTATCGAGCAGAAATGTGATGCCATGGTCATGCGCTATCTTGCCGACAGCAGCCGCCGGCTGAACGGTTCCCACCACATTACTGGCGTGGGTAAGCGCAATGATGCGTGTTTGAGGCGTAATGGCCTTTTTGACTTCATCGGGATCAATCGTGCCGGTTTCGGTTGAAAAGCCCACCCGCGTAAGTGTGATAAAGCCCGCGTCCGCCATGGCCTGCAAAGGCCGGCTGACACTGTTATGTTCCAACATGGTGGTAATGACATGATCCCCGGACCGCAAAATGCTTTTGAACGCGATATTCAGGGCATCGGTGCAATTCATAGCAAACACAAGTCGGTGAATATCGGTGCCGCCAATGAATTCCGTTAATTGCTTGCGCACGCGATCAATCATTTTTTCCGCGGCCACAGCCATCCGATGACCGGCTCGGCCCGGGTTAGCGGCCTCATGCGCCAGAAATTCTGCCATCGCGGCCGAAACCTCGGGCGGCTTGGGCCAACTGGTGGCGGCGTTATCGAGATAAGTAACGGCGTTTTGTGAATTCATCGTTTATATCCTCGCATTTCGCTTCCGGGAATCATTTCAGCTTGCTTATCTTTCAGCGCCTGGGCGCGCACCGCGCATTGACCGGGGCAACGATCACCAGCCTGCGCGGTGCAAGCACACGCAGTTGAAAGTCGCCTGTGAAAACGCATAACCGGGTTTTTCCCGCGTGCACTTGCACCGCTAGTCCGCCGTCAGACCGCCGGCAGTCCTTGTACGCGACGCCAGGCGGAAAGCTGACCGGCGTGATAGCCTTCATGCCACGTGCCATACATGAAAATCGCGTGGCCAATCGTGGGGAATCGCTCGCGGCGCGCCGGATCAGGATGTACCTGCGAGAGCTGTTCAGGCTTCACGTTTTTGAGCCGCTCGATAATCTGCGACCGAATGGCCGCGAGATGATCCAGATAAAACTGCTTCGGCTTGTAAATGGATTTATCCGAGCTGGGCGTACTGCCGCCGGCATAAATCTCCTTCCAATTGGCATCCAGTGCGGGAGGTGTTCCCCCCAGCAGGGTCAGAAAATTTGCCTCCACCATCAGCAGGTGCCCCAGAACCCATGCCGGATGGTTGGTTTTAGGAGCTGGCTGCAGCGTCATTTGATCGTCCGTCAGGTCCGCCACCAATTTGAGCGTGGCGTTGCGGGTGTGGGTGATCGTGGCGATAAAAGCTTCGAGCATGAAAAAAGCCTCCTCAAAAAAAGAAGTTTAAAAAACCACCGAATTTAACTGCCGACATACTTGGCATAAATGGCCTTGGCCACCGCGGCCTCGTGCGTACCTTTTATGATAGCTCGGCCATCGGCAAAAAGCGTCAATTCATATTCCTTTCGCCGATCGCCCTGGCCTTCGCCAATGGCGCATTTGAGCATGAATTTATTGAAGCTCGGCGTACCAACCGACCTTAAATTTGCGGCAATGTGCTCGAAATCCACTTTACCGCCCGGCGGTTGGGAAATTTGCACGGCATTTCGTCCGCACAGCGCCGTTGTGCTGGAACCGAACTTACCGGACAAATACTCATAGTTGTGGTGTTTGCATGCGGGACAATCGGCAATTTCCCGTGCTCGTGACACGTTCAACTGCTGAAAGCGGTTATCCCATAGATCAAAACTGAACAGACGCGTGCTTACCGCATCCACATTGCCGGTCAAAAGCTTCATCGCTTCCATGGCCTGCCAGCTTGCCACAACATTCACCGTGGGTCCCAAAACGCCGGCGGTATCACATGTAGGGTTCATCCCCGCAGGCGGTGAGGTTTCAAAAATGCAGCGCAAGCAGGGCGTAATACCGGGACGAATGACCATGCCCAGTCCCATGGCACTGATGCACGCACCGTAAATCCATGGAATATTGAGCTTGATGGACACATCGTTAATTAAAAATCGCGTTTCAAAATTATCCGTGCCATCCAGCAGCAGATCTTTGTCCCGGGCATATTGCTCAATGTTGTTATGGTTTACATCCGCCACGACCGCTTCAACCCGCACATCAGAATTAATGCCCGCAATTTTCCGCTGTGCCGCAACGGATTTCGGCAATTGATCCTTTATATCCTGCTGGTCAAACAGGACCTGGCGCTGCAGGTTGTTAAGTTCGATAAAATCGCGATCAATAATGGTCAGGTGGCCCACTCCGGCCCGCGAAAGCGTATTGGCCAGAACGGTTCCAAGCGCTCCGCAACCGACCATCAGAACACGCGAGGCCTTCAGCTTGTTTTGTCCCTCCACGCCAATGGGTGCCCAGAGCATCTGCCGGTTATACCGCGCCAATGATGGATCCGCCTTTTCAAGGTCCTGTGCCAGATCTGATATTGCCATATTTACCCTTCTACAACGCTGCCTTCAATGGGGTCCACAGCCACGCCCTGTTCGCGCAGAAACGCCAGTGCTCCCGTCACATCCCGGTCTTCACCCTCAAACAATACCGCCATGATTCCGATTTCCGCCGTTACGCTGGCCTGGCGGATATCAAAACTGACATCCGGAAATTGCCGGGCCATGCGCCATAAAGCCGGCGTTTCCACCATAGCCTTGCCGCTGAATGTCAGCCATACACGTTTACTGGTTTTAGCCATGATTTATCCTCCGGCAATGGCGGGCACGACGCTTACATCATCGCCATCCTTAACGGGCGTCTGCAGATTATTCAAAAAGCGGATGTC
>JAJZJL010000064.1 GCA_021810145.1 Planctomycetota bacterium
TGCGTCGACAGCGCTGACGTTGGAAGAGTACTCCGGCACGTCCACCTTCGCAACGGCCACACTTAGTGGCTCAGCTGGATCGTACTCGGCGAGCAGCGGTAGCTACAACGGCGTAAGCTGGTCAAGCGTATTGGCCACGGTTGTGAATTCCGGGGGAACCGCCAGCTTGCAGTTGGCATTTACTGGTCTTAAAGGAACTCCAGGCTCAATCGCAGATTTTCTCGTCAGCGACACAGCATTCTCTGAAACGGGAACGAACCTTACCCTTTCAGCAAGCTATTCGCAGACGATCACTTCGGGTAGCGGTTCGGGCGACATTTTTGGTGTGGTTGGGTTTGCTGACTCTAAAAACGCGGCATTTGGCGTGCCATCGGGGGACGCTGGCGGCTACCCCTCCGGTTCGGTAGTCTCTGACACGCCTGGTGCGTCCAGCGTAAGTGCTGGATCACTACCTACCGTTTCGCTTGCATCGAACTATTCTTTAACCACGAACGCTCAAATTCAGTTTTTTTCAGGCAACACATACAGCGCCACATTCAAGACGTCGGTTACGGGCGCGGCCCCGGCCGCCGTTTCCCTCCCCGGTTCCGGGCCGCTGACGATTATTGGTGGGTTGGTTATGGTCGGTGGTTTGGCGATTCGCCGGCGAATCAAGGTCTGATCTGCCGGGATTGACGTAATGTTTTGAGCCTGCGGTGGCAGCTCATTGCATTGACTTTATGTTGCCCCCGGCGAGCCGGGGGTTATGTGAATTTTACATGTGGTAATTGAAATGGCATCCCCGCTCCGGGTAACCGGGGCGGGGATTTTTTATAAAACGCCCTTGGTGCTGGGAATGTCATGGGATCGCGGATCCATAGCGACCGCCTGCCGCAGAGATTTCGCCAGGGCCTTAAAAATCGCCTCGGCAATGTGATGGCTGTTGGTGCCATAGGGCACGTTGACATGCAGATTCATGCCCGCGGTATTGGCCAGTGATCGCAGCGATTCATGCACGAGCTCCACATCAAACTCACCGATTTTCGGTGTGGGAAATCGCGCATTAAATACAAATGCGGGACGGCCTGATAAATCCAGCGCCACGTTGGCCAGCGTATCTTCCATCGGCACACTGGCCCAGCCATAACGGTATATGCCGCGCTTATCACCGAGTGCCTGCTGAATGGCTGTGCCCAATACCAGCGATACATCCTCCACGGTATGGTGGGCGTCGATGTGCAGATCTCCGGTTGCCCGCACGTTCAGGTCCAGCATTCCGTGCCGGGCCAGATGATCCAGCATATGGTCAAAAAAACCCACGCCGGTGGCAATGGTGGCCTGCCCGGATCCATCAAGATTCAGCGATACGCTGATCTGCGTTTCTCGTGTTTTGCGGCTGATTTCTCGGGTGCGGGCGGCGGGTTTGGTTTGGTGCAAGGATGATTCGGACATTGTTTTCTCCAAGTTTCACTGGTTTACAGCCGACAAGTCGGCGGTTATTTGGGCAATCGGCAGGCCCAACCGTAACGCCCGCAGACAATCGGACAACCGCCGGAATCGTCACATAGCCCCTGGCTTCGCCCAGGGTGCGGCGCAGGATAGCCGAATCGCGCCAAACCGCGTATTACCGTCGGCACATTCATGGCACCGCCAGCACTGTTTTCAGCATCGCCAGCAATGCCGCATTCTGCTCAGCGGTGCCGATGGTGATGCGCAGTTTATCCGTTAATCCGGGAAGATTGAAGTAACGCACCAGAATATTGCCCTTTTTCAACTGCTGGTATACGTCCTGAGCGTTTACACCCGCCGGAACCTGCGCCAGGACAAAATTGCTGAAACTTTCCGGCAAAGTAAATCCCATGGCTCGCAAAGCCGCCGAAACCAGTGCCCGTTGAGCTTTTATTTTTTCCCAGGTTCCCGCGGCATAGGCCTGATCGGTTATCGCGGCGGTGGCGGCGGCAATGGCCACGGCATCACAGGGATAGCTGTCACGTACTTTGTGCAGTTGATTTAACAGTGAAGCCTGCGCAATGCCATAGCCAAAGCGCATTCCAGCCAGGCCGTACCCCTTGGACATGCTGCGCAAAAGAATGACATTGGCATATTTGTTTACCAGTTCCAGCGCACTGGCGGGGGCAAAATCGACATACGCTTCATCAATAAGTACCACACCGGGAAAATATTGGATAATGCGTGCCAGCGTTGGCATATCGGCCAGAGTGCCGGAGGGGGCGTTGGGATTGACAATCAGCAGCAACCTGGCCTTTACGCTGAAAATTTCCGGCGGAAATTCCCATTGCGTGCCGGTGATGCGGTAGGGCAGAATGATTTTTCCGGCATCCTGCATGGCAGCCAATACCGGATACAACGAATAGCTGGGATCTAAAAATGCAACGTCATCCCCATCGCCAACGCAGGCTCGAAACACCAGGGAAAGCAATTCATCGCCGCCATTGGTGCACAAAATCATATCCGGGGAAACGCCATGCACACGCGCGGCGGCTTCACGAAATGCTCTGGCATCCGGGCTGGGATAGCGCCGGAGTTGTTCCGCGGTGATCTTCTGCAAAGCTTCCAATACGCGCGGGGATGGCGGATACGGATTTTCATTGGTGTTGAGCTTAATAACCGAAATATCGCCGGGCTGTTCACCCGGGACATATCCCGCCATTTTATCAATGTTGTCACGTACCAACGACATGGGATTCCTTGTATCAAAAACCATCCGCGGCGCGTTATACCACCCCGGCAAGCGAAGGCCCGCCCGATCGTACGCCGGGCAATGGGCAATGCGCGCCGCAAGGCCTCCGGCTTGGGCCAGGAATCGCGATATTATTTCAAAGCTGTCGCCGCGGTAGCCGAGCTTAGTTCCACATCGCCTTCATACATAATCGGAATATTGTAACGGCCGGTGCGGCTGACGCGGGAAATTTTCGGTTCCGGGCTGCTGGGTTGCACGGGCCCGTGCTCATAGTTGCGCCATTTCAATCCCAGGTCATGAACCATTTGATGGTCCATTTCCGGGCTGCGGCCATAGGTGGTGAGATAATTGCCGATCATGGTGCTGTCCGCCCCGGCGAAAAATATCCAGCTTTGCAGATCGCGCAGGCACACTTCCCGCCCGCCGGCCACTTTTAGTTCCACGCCTGGAAAAATGAAGCGGCAGATGCTGACAATTTTCAGGCATTCCATGGGTTCTAATCGGGGGCGGTTGGCCAGCGGCGTTCCGGCGATGGCATTAAGGAAATTAACCGGCATAACGTCCACGCCGATATCCCGTAATGTGAAGACCATATCCAGGCGGTCATCCCAGGATTCTCCCATGCCGAATATGCCACCCGAGCACAACGACAAACCGGCTTCTTTGGCGGCATGCAGTGTGCGGAGACGTTCGGAATAGGGGTGGGTGGAGACAATTTCCGGATAGAACTGTTCACTGGTTTCCAGATTATGATTGATGCGCCGCACGCCGTTGGCATGGAGAAATTCCGCCGTCTCCGGGGTCAGGGCGCCCAGCGTGGCGCAGGCACGGGTCTTGCCCGACTGCGCAATATTGCGCAGCAGCGGCGCGAGCCAGTTTTCCAATTCGGAGCGTGTGGGGCCACGGCCGCTGTTTACAATGCCGAAGCTATCGGCTCCGACATCACCGGCATGAGCAGCGGAATCCAGGACCTGCTGGTCGGTGAGTTTGTTTTGTCCTTCAATGGCGGTTTGATAGTGGGACGATTGCGCGCAGAATTTACAATCTTCCGAGCACCCGCCAACCTTGGCCGCGACAATGGCGCAAAACCGCACATCCGGTCCTTTGAACCGGATGCGGATTTTATTGGCCCAGTAAAACAGATCGTAAATATCTTCGCCAGTAACGGCGATAAGTTCCCGCGCTTCAGCGCGGGACATCAGGTGACCATTGAGTACATTTCGGGCGAGCTTGGAAATATTGTCCAGCAAATCAGTTTCCTTTAGTTGAAAATTTACCGCAGGGACGGCACGCGCATGAGCCGATTAAGGTTGTAGGCACCCACGAGTCGCAATTGATTGCCGTTGGCGGTGTACACGAGCATCAAACCGTCGCGGCTGTCCACGATGTTCAGCAGGTTTACCGAGCCGAATCCGGTGGAAGATGTCAGAAGCGTCATGTCACCACCGGTTTCCAGCACATCAGCGCGGGCAGTACGGGAAGTTCCCGGATGCAATACCAGCAGGGCGGCCAGAAGCAGGGCGGTAACGGTAAGCAATCCGATGATTGTATTTTGAGATTTCATAAATATGACTCCGGAAAATTTGTCTGCTTGTAATTCGCGTTTAATAACAACACAGCAGTGTTTGGCATTCAGAACTTAGCGCATCTGCATGCGGGCTCGCTTAATGTCAGCCGTGACATTATATGGGGCCAGCCAATGTGTACCGGCCAGATTGTTTGCCGGTGTAACCTTGGCGGTAAGAATGCCGCTGTCCTGATTATAAACGTACACAATTCCGTTCATCTGATCAGCACCGGAAACAGTCAGGTAATGACCGCCGCGGGCGACCTGGGCTCGCGCCACGCTGGATTGCCAGCCGATACGGGCCAGTACGCCAGCTCCCAGCATAGCATTTACGCCCAGCAGGCCGATGATAAGGAGTTTTTTTCCGTTCATGATATTTCTCCTGTTAAGGAACTCGTTGGTTTTGTTTCGCACTCTTTTGCGTGTCTGTTTTCCAAACGGTCAGGCGTCGCGACCGCCGCGGCGCTTGCCGCGGTTGGCACTGCGCATGGCCACGGCGACGACACCGGCAAACGCAATAAACGCGATGAGATACACCGGAATATCACTGCGTTTGTTGGTCATCAGTGGAATAGCCGAACTGATATCTTTCCGCGCAACCTGAGCGACACTGACGGCCGGCGCTGTCAGACAAACCGCCAGACATACCGGGATAAGCACACGATGATTGATCCAAGAAAATTTCATAACACTGATGATAAACCCCACAGCAGGCAAGTCAAGGCCCCAATACAACCGCCGGGGATATATTCTGGCTTGTCACGATTATGCCTGTATTGAAATTCCCGGGCGTTTCAATGGAGCGAATGGCGTTTGCGGGGGACTGGCTTACGCGAAGTAGAGTGGAATCTTCATAGCATAAAGACGGCTGGACAGGCGGTATCACGGCAGAAACGCATTGCAGGGTGCAGGAATCCCGCTAAAAAGGGGTGGTGATTATTTCGCGTGGTGGATACAATTTGTGCTTATGGTCCACAGTGTAGCCCGGCTAGGCGCTGCCAGGAGAAAATAAGGAGTCAGGAAAATATGCGGTCGAAGAGAATGATGCTCCCTGGTGGAATTTTTCTGGCATGGATGTTGGCTCTTTCGCCGATACCCATGGCGCGCGCTGATGGGCCTGCTTCGAGTTCCAAAGTAATTTCCGCCATTAAGCGGGGGGTAAATTATCTGCTGTCCCAGCGGAACGCCAAAACCTATTGGGAGCAAGGCTCGCGCTCAGGTTCACAGGAATATTTAGGTGAAAGCGCGTTGGTTTTGGAATCTCTGCTGGATGTTGAACAGAGCCTCAAGCTCAATAGACTCTATATTTTTAAATCACCGATGAAACAGTCGATTAATTTTCTGCTTTCCCATCGAAATACCACCACGTATGCCGCGTCCTTTCAGGCCAACGCACTGGCGTTACTACCCCATCGCGCTGCCTACGGTCCGCTGCTGCGATGGGATGCCAATTATCTGTTTCGCAGCATGCACCAGGGAGGGGGATATTCCTATGCGTGGGGTACACCGATTTACGATAAAAGATTCCCCACCGGCGAAGCGGATTGGTGCGACAATTCCAACACGCAGTATGGTGTGTTAGGCATGTGGGCGGCGGCCCATACAGGACTTCCGATCCCGGCGCGGTATTGGCTGGAGGCGGCATCGCATTGGCGGCGCGGACAGTTTATCAATGGTTCTTGGGGATATACAGGTCAGGCTCGAACGCCTTCCCCTGCCGCGAAGTTGCCTCTACGCATGGCCACATTCACACCTGCGGGAGTTGCCAGTCTGCTGATTTGCGATGAATTTCTGGGAACGCAGTATCTGGGAGTCCGTCCGATTGTGGATCGCAATGTTCTGGCCGGGCTAAATTGGATTAACAAGAATTTTGATCCCGGCACCAATGATCAATATGCCATGTATTGTTACGAGCGCGTCGGCCTGGCTTCAGGCCTGCAATATTTTGGTGGCCATAACTGGTACAACGATTATGTGAGAACGCTTCTGGCTCAACAGAAAGCCGACGGCTCCTGGACAGCCAATTTTGGCACCTATTTTAATCCCAATCCTAAAATTGCGCCACCCAACAACAGCCACGCATCGGTAATCGGAACGGCTTATGCGTTGTTGATACTTGATCGCGGACTTAATCCTGTTTTTATGAACAAGCTCCAATACAATAAGAGCTATTACGGCCAATGGAATGCGCGGCAGCGGGATGTGGCCAATGTCACTTCCTGGGTCAGCTCGAATACTGAAACTCCTCTAAATTGGCAGGTGGTGAATTTTAATTCTCCGGTCAGTAACTGGTTGACGTCTCCGATTCTGGTGATTAACGGTTATAAAGATCCAAAATTTAACAAACAACAGATCGCCGAGCTTCGGGCGTATATTAATGCCGGCGGCATGGTGTTTTGCGATTGTGAGAATGCCTCGCTGCCATTTCAAAGGGCGATGTTGAAATATGGCCGGGAAGTGATGCACAATAAATATGAATTTCACCGTCTGACGGCCAAAAGTATGCTGTTTACCATGCAGCCGTGGGAACACATGTATTTCAATATGCTGGCGATATCCAATGGTGTGCGCGATCTCTGGGTAGTAAGCCCGGAGGATATGGGGGCAGTCTGGGAGAGCCGGGCGTTTGCGCGTAAGCGATATTGGGAATTTCCGATGAATCTGTATTTGTATGCTACCGGCAAAGCATATCTCGCGGATCGATTGCATTCGCCGGTGCCACCCGCCGCAACGGGGAATCCGGCCCGGACAATCGCGGTGGGGCGACTGAAATACAATGGCAACTGGAACCCCGAGCCAGGAGCGTGGCCCAGATTTTCACTGCTGACGCAAGCCAACGCAGCGACACAAATAGATGTCTCTACTGTAACTGCCGGCAAACTTGACGCCCATAAAACCCCGCTGCTTGCTATGACGGGAACCGGGCGTTTTACATTCACCGGAACGGAGATTGCGGCATTACGGAATTATCTCAATCACGGTGGGATGTTATTCGCCGATGCGGCGGGGGGGCACCAGCATTTCACCGATTCATTTTCCGCCCTGGCCATGAAGTTGTATCCCAAAGCGGTCATGGGCAAATTACCGGCAAATTGCTCCATTTACCGCGGCACAATGCCGGGCGGAAGGAATGTCACGCGTGTGCAGTACCGGAGATTTTACACCGATGTAAACGGCATTAAACATGTGCCGGAAATGCTGGGTATCAAACGCGGTGGACGATGGGTTGTGGTGTTTTCACAGGATGATATTACATCCGGTCTGCTGGGAATAAAAACTTGGGGCATATCTGGCTACAGGCAGAAATCAGCGGTGGGCCTTGCGACCAATGTTGTGGAATATGCCGTCAAGCATGCACCTTAAATCGCTTACTGGAACGGCCAACCGCTGCGAATCACAGCTCCGATCGCATCAGAAAGGTGCCGTGTGGCGGATTGGGTGTTTCGGCCCAGACGGATAAGTTGTGGAATAAGCATTGGTTTTCGGGCCAGGCTTAACGTCAAGTCCCATGGCCGAACCGTGCCGGAACCATCCACAAAATGCACAACCTTGGACGAAATGTTTTCAAATGCGGTATCGCTTATAGCCCGGATTCCCAACCACGGCACTTTGCGCCGGTCCGCCAGTTGCCGGGTGTACGCGTTTTCCATATCTACAGCGATGGCATTGGTCTCTTTGTATAGCTGCTTTTTTGCCCGGGCGGATCCAACCAATTCCTTGGCGGTATGAATGGGGCCTACCCGAACCCGCCTCTGGCTGGACATGGCATTCATGAATTCCGCAACGCGATCCGCATCGGTTGAATTGGTGTCGATAACCAGATCACCGATGGCCAGTTCCGGTGCCAGTGCTCCGGCTACACCGGCCACGATAACGCCGGCCACGCGCTGGTGCGCATATCGGGGCAGAACTTCCCGCAGGCGTGTACCCCGCATGCCGATGCACTCGACTGTAATGTTGTCATACGACCCCGAACGGGCAATGGACGGGCAATCATGCGTCCAGCGGTCCACGGCGGTCTGTACGGCTTCTGCTTCGGGTTTTAAGGCCGCGAACATCAGCAACACTTTCGAATCACAAATTGTTTGAGTCTGCGTATTCATCGCAAGTTACTATCGGACAAAACTGTCAGGAAAGGTGCAATAATTTTGTAAAAAAATAGTTATGCGACGTTGGCATGCTCGAATTGCCGCGGATTACAAAACATCATCCGCCGGAGCATATAATCGCGGGTGCGACTGCATGTGTGTGCGCACGCACTTGCCACACATAAAAAACCGGATCGGTGATGGGTAGTCGATGTTATCGGCATCATCGCCCTGCACCCATTGCCGACAAAATACATCCCGGGCACCGCACAACGCACAATGTGTGGGGCCACCGCCGGTTTTGTCCACCAGCATATCGCTGAGGCGGCCATATTTTTTTAATTCTCCAATGCCGTCCGCGGGCTGAATCTCAAAACTCACATTTCGTTTCTTCAGCCATTGCGCCACCTGTTCTGCCTCCGCTGGCGCACAATAACACGTCCACGCGCTGTTTCTCGGACCTTCGCGAAAAAAGCCCATATCCTCCAGCCGCTCTTGTGCGATGGGATCAAGCCAATTCTTCACTTTGATGACCAACCGTTCTACCATAACAAATATCAATAACGCAAGACCAAGGAAAAAGAAAGCGCCAGCAATACAATTCATCGCTCAAGCACAACTTATGATAGGGCGAACTTTAGCCGGTTTCTACGGTTGATTGGTTTCATAGGCTGAATTATCGGCTGATAAAAATCCCGTTCCCGGTCCCACGATTGCGGGTATGGGTTCGGTGCGTCGGTAGCAGTGTTTTTGACTCGCCGCATGCCCATCGCAATAGACCACATTGGTATAACCCTGATGTCGAAACGCCTGCGTGCCCGACGCCCGTTCCGCATCACTGACTGAATCAGCATTGCCGGGAACAGGATTCAGAAGAACCGGTGCCCGCATCCAGTAGTCAATTCCGCCGGTCCATCCGCCATCGCCGAACAATGCGCATGTGCAGGGATTTGCCACATCGGTTCTCCGGGCCGGTGCCATCATGGTTTCTCCGGGGCCTTCCCGGGCACCGTGGCCGATGTAGCTGGTGTTATAGTTATACCCAAGCACAATTTGACCGGTAGCCGGCGTTTGATGAACCATGGGGCACACCAGTATCTGCAAATTGGTCTGCCCCATAAATAAAATTCCCGGTGTATAAAGCCATTGATTGGTTTGTGCATTGCGCACATGGTCCAGTGCCCAGGATGGATTACCATAGTTGTAATAACCCGGCGGATAAAAGTCCTGGTAATCGGTCGCATATTCCTGCGCTTCCAGGCCCAGTTGATGCAGATTGCTGATGCACACCGTTGCATCGGCTTCCGCAATGGCCATTGCCAGCGCGGGCATCAGCAGGGCAATCAGCAAGGTGATAATCGCAATGACCACCATTAATTCAATGAGTGTAAAGCCATATCCGATGCGGCGTGCCATGATCATACCTCTTTCACGGTCAACTTCAGCCGGTCGCCCGGTCGTGTCTTCTTTCCTGTCCGGTGCGCCATGTCGATTCATTTATTCGCCGTGACTGGCGGCGGCGCCGCAGCGGCAGCAGTGCAAGGCCCGAAAGAAGCATGGCCAGTGTGGCGGGTTCCGGTACAACGCCCGCTACAGATTCAATAAGCATTGAATATTTGGCTGAAGACGGAACGGTAAACTGGATGTAGTTAATCGTTTCCAGACCCGTGCCGGAAACATTCAGCCATGTCCCGCCGGCGCTGCCATCAAGCGTTGTTACCAATTGACTCCACGATTGGTTGCTGAAAGACGCCAGTGTTCCGAGAAATGGCCTGGAGAAATCGGCAACGGGTGTCCCGGCGGAAACCGTCCCGGGGGCGTAGTTTCCATCCGGGGCAATCCGTGATGAATTGAAATAATTGCCAGGAATATCAAATGCTATCAGGCTCGCGGCGGAACTGCTGGAGACCCACTTATACTCAGACGGATCCGCCGGGTTCGGTTCAACCGCGGTATTACCGCTGATACCGTTGAATTGCAGATATTTCCATGTCGTGCCGTTCTGACTGACCGCCACGAATGCCTCACGCGGGTTGGTATAATTTCCGTTATTGATCGTGCCGCCGGTGATACCGGTTACACCGCTGCCGTATTGCGTATCAATAAGTCCTGCGCCCGCTTGAACACCGATGGTAAAGCCATTGTTCACCGCCGTTCCGGCAGCCGCATACCCATTGGTGCCAAAACTCAATTCCACGGAACTTCCTGGTGCCACAGCCAGAAGTGTGGCACCGTAAGAACCGCCGGCAGTCGTGGCAAACGCGCCATCAAATGGTGTAACCGTGTATGACGCGCCGCCGTAGGAACCGGCAAATGCATTGAATTTGCCATTCCAGCCGTTTGCGGCAACGCCCGGCGTTACAATTGTGCCGGCCCAGTTGACCGGGGCGGCGGCACAAACACCTGCGGATAATAGAACTCCCGTTGCGAAAATAAAACCTTTCATGGCGACACCTCTCTGACTTTTCCGGCGCGAACCGTTGAGTCGAATGACGAAAACACAATGCCTGATCCCAGGGGTATCGGTGTTGCCAGGTGTGAATGATGAATTCCATGGCGGGCAAAAGAGAATGTGCTGCGTCGCGCCGGGTCAAAATATCCCCACGGACGCCGGCACGTTAACAACTGCCTGATTCCATGAACTCAAAATCGTACATACAACGCCCGTTATCCCATCTCGCGAGGACCGGCATACATACAACAGGCAGGTCTTCTGGCTCAGGGCTTGATGGCGTAATAATCTTCCCGGATTTAACTGGTTCAGACGGAGCGTTGTGACTCTTCCGCACAGCCCGGCGAGAGCCGGTTGAACCATCTCCAGTGATATTACGCGAGTACTGCCCTTTACAGCGGCGCGTCCGCGGCGGATTTAAACCGCCTTCCCTTTTCATTCGCCTACACCGGCGAACACCTGTCAGCTAACACTCTATCACCTTTCAAATTCTTTGCAAGAAAACCCGTTGCATCGCTTGCCGCCGACGCCGGTCACGTCTATAACATCTGCTGTGTGATTCTGGATTCGGCCCGTGGAACCGGTAAAACCGAGGTTTGGCTTTTTCAGCTTGTACGCAGTAGACCTGATGCCGAATTCAGAAAATATTTCCATGACCGGCCGACGAACAGCCCGGCTGATGGATCAAGAAAGGAACCTGTAATCTCATGGCACCATTGTTACTTTACGACCTGAGCAAACTTGATTTGCATAAAGAAGAGTTCTCGCTGGAGGACATTCGCAAAGTGAACCCGCAGCGCTTTGAGATGGAACAACTTTCAGCAATTATTCATATTGATTATCCAGCCACCACCGTCATTGGTGTAAAGCACATTGGAGAAAATGAGTTCTGGGCCCGCGGGCATATTCCCGGTCGACCGCTGATGCCCGGGGTGATGATGGTCGAGGCGGCGGCGCAGTTGTGCTCCTTTATGGCCCGTAAGACCATTCCTGAAATTCAGTTCATGGGGTTTGTCAAAGCGGATAACGTGCGATTTCGTGGAACGGTTGTCCCACCGAGTTCACTGTATTTAATTGCTCAGGCGGCGGACATTTCACGCCGCCGGATCATTGCCAATTGTCAGGGTATCTGCAATGGCACGCTGGTATTTGAGGCGGTTATTACCGGCATGCCGGTATAAGACTCAATTATCCGGAAATTCCCGAGCGCATCTATGTCCGATGTGAATAAACAAATCGATCATCTATTGCCGGACAGCGCTGCGATTGCTCAGTTAGCCAACAGTATGGCCGCCGAGAATTCCGGCGAAGTCACGCACGATCTAAGTTCCGATGCGTCCGAGCCTGCTGAAGTATCCGCCGGCAAACCGGCTCTGGAGGGTATGGCCGGTATCCCCGCAAAACCGGCCGTCTACGCCTGCTTTTTGGCGGATGGCACGCCGATTATTGCGGCAACCACAGCCAATTTACGCAACGCGCTTAAGAATCGTATTTCGAACCAGACTCCGGCAGGCAAGCGCATTAATTACGCGGAAATCGCCGACACCATTCGTTTTCGCCGTGTTGGCAGCGCCTTTGCTGCGAGTTGGTGGTATTACCGCACAGTGAGAACCCTGTTCCCCCGGCGATACGCATCCATGCTGGCATGGAAACCGGCGTGGTTTGTAACCCTGAATCCTGATGTGGAATTTCCGCATTTTACGCTTTCCAATAAGCTTGCGGAGACACCAGCCGTCAACGTCGGGCCGTTGCTTTCCCGGCACAAGGCCCGATCTGTCGTAGAATCCATCGAAGATTTATTTGATCTGTGCCGTTATTACGATATTTTACGCCAGGCACCGAATGGAAATCCATGCGCTTATAAAGAGCTTGGTAAATGTCCGGCACCGTGTGACGGCAGCATTCCCATGCTCGAGTATCGGCAGCAGATCAATGCCGCGGTCGGCTTCCTTTCCGATTCCCGCGGTGCGCGTACGCAGTGGTTTGATGATCAGACACAACGTATTCGTCAGGCCGCGTCAAATCAGGATTTCCGCCTCGCGGCGGCGCACAAGCGCAAGCTGGATCAGGCGGATAAATTAGCTGACGGGAAGCTTACGGAAGTCCATGATATGGACAAATGGAAGTATCTGATTATTCAGCGTGGCAAAACTGCCAATTGGATTGCGCCATTTGTTGCCGGTCCGGGTTGGATTGTACCACTGGCCGAGGTACAGGATACCTTGGGTGTGCAGGCTATTGCAAATTGGATGAAAGTTTGCCGCCAGGATGTTTCCACACATTCTATGGTCGATGTCTATCCGGTCGAGGAAGTTGCGGCCCTTGTCACGTACCATAAATATCGCCCGCGAGATGCCGGACTTTATATTCCTGTGGATGAGCAAATGGGTGCCGAAATCATTGCGCAAGCCATACAGTTCTGGCTCAATCACAAAGGTGATTATGATATGCCGGAAATCAATTCCGCCAATCCATCTGCCGCATTAACCGCGGATCAGCAGCCGGAAGTCGGGAGTGCGGATCAGCCATGAGGCAAGAGACAATTGGCCGGATTGACACCACCGTAATGAGATGAAAAAGCAGGTGCTACAGGAGCAACACGATGATTGATAACGCAAGCGATGTGCTGGTTATTGGCGGCGGCGTAATGGGTCTGACAACGGCTTGGCAGTTGGCACAGCGCGGCGTTTCTGTAACGATACTGGAGCAGGGGCGCTGTGGAAAGGCCGCCAGTCACGCGGCGCTGGGCGCATTGTGGCCACCTCCCATGGCTCGGGCCGGTGCCTTGCAGCAGTTGCATCGGAAAAGCTTATGGGGTTACGAGGCGTTTGTTCAATCGCTTCAGGCGGCATCGGGGCTGCATGTGCATTATCAGAGGCGCGGGAAGGTGGAACTCATGAATTCCGCCGAAGCCTTCCATACCGCAGCTCAACAGTGTGAAGCGGCCAACACCTCCTGGCCCTTATTGGATGATAAGCCGGTTATGGAACTGCTTACATCAGCGCAAGCGCGGCAATATGAGCCGCACATTTCCGATGCTCCACATGGGGCGCACTTGTGCCGGTGGTCCGGGCAGGTAAATGTGGATCAATTGCTGGAGGCGCTGGTGACGGCCTGCATGCGAGGTGGTGTGCGGATTCTTGAAGGTATGCGAGTAGATCGACTTGAATGTGATGCCAATCGCATAATAGCGGCACATTCGGCAGGCCAGAAGTTTGTCGCGGAAAAATGTGTCCTGTGTGCGGGAATCGGCATGCCGGCCATCGCAAGCAATACGCCGCATTCGCCGCCGATTACCCCTGTAAAAGGCCAGGCTCTGCTGTTGCGTGTGCGCAACGAGGTTGTCACACATATCGTTAAAAGCGGCATGATTTTTCTGGTTCCCTGGCAGGACGGGCGGATACTCGTTGGGTCCACAACCGAGCCGGAGGCCGGCTTTGATACGACCAATACCGCGGAGGGAATTCACTTTCTGCTGCAGGGGGCAACTCAAATTGTTCCGGCTCTTAAATCAGCCGTGGTGGAACGGGTTTGGGCCGGATTGCGACCCACCGGGCCTAAACATCGTCCGGTGATGGGGAAATCGCCCGCCTTTGATAATGTGTTTGTATGCGCAGGACATTTCAAAATTGGCATTGGCCTTGCGCCGCTGGCCGCTGCGTTCATGGCCGAATTAATCACGACCGGTCGCGTCGAGCCCGGCATGGAGGCATTTGCTCTTCCCACCAACGCTCAATAGGCAACGGCCGAAATCGACGTATTTGACCACAGCGGTCTAAGCGGCATCAGAAATAAAAATGTATACCCAAGCCAAAGTATTGAATTTTATTGACAAAGAATTGTCCATACGGCGAGTGGCCGCGATAAAATTCCAGCAGGAACTGCAACTTGGAACTGTCCGGTTTGCCGTTGGATAACTGAATGCCGCCAACCGCGGAAATATCCGTGGCATAATTGTTTTCGCTCCAATTTTTGAAATCAATGCCGGCGACCGGTGAAATATAGCACGTGCCTTTATGATAAAAAGCCGTGCCGTGATATTCCGCGCCATAATGAAAGCGCCAATGGCCAAGATTGGCCGGTGCCACATCACCAAGATAGCCCGCTCCGGCATATAAACGTATCATGCGATGCAATAGATCAATTGAAGCGATGGCATTAAGTTCCTCATAACTTATCTTCTGTCGCAGTCCGTTGTAATACGCGGGATTGGCAATTAAAAATTCATCGCCAAGGTGCGAGCTTTGGTGATAATAGCGGACCAGAAGCGAAAAATTGCGATGCCGCACCGCAAAATACCCACCGACCTGAAAGTCGGTGTTCTGCAAATCGCTGTGCACGGTGTCCATGTTGAAATAGGCGAATGCGTCCGCCTGCATACCCGTTTCCCACTGCCAGTGATCGGGCCAGTTGCCGCGCTCAAACGGTATGGTATCTCCGATACTCACGGGAATCACATCCTTCAGTGAGTTGGGGTGATAAGGTGAATAATACGTATATGCCACGCTGAAGGTCGGCCATTTCGGATCTGCTATCAGCGGCTGAAAAAGTCGTCCCGGCGGAAGAAAGCCTGTGGGGAGATGATATACGCCGGCCTGTTCCATGGCTTTTGTATCCATGGCGATGGGAAACTTGCCGATGCTGTTATTGGGTGATCGTTGCGTTTCGGGTGTAATGCCGGTGTTCGCCTGCGGCATGGCCTGTTGAGATAAATCGGATTGGGGTAGCAACGGTTTCGGCTGCGTGAACTGCACGCTTTTGACACCCTGTATTTCACGCAGTGCCTTACTTACGGCATTTTGTTCCGCCATCGGCACATCGCCGAGGTTTACGTCTCCATCACGAACCCGCACCGGTACATGCTGCAGATGGAATTTCATCTCCAAAACAGCGGATATGTATCCGGAAATATAGGCATCGTTTCCGGATGCGTGATGTGTTAAGTCCGCTGCTCCAACATGACTGCATACCGTCATAAGCGCGACTGTGGCAATGGTATAAATTGTCCGCATTACGTCTCCTTACTATCCGTGAATCAAGAGCCATGGGTGATTATAGCTGGGAAAGTATTAGCATCCTGTAAAAATCAGGAAATCGCGGCATCCATCGGCAGTACGCGCAACGGCTTGGATTCAGTGGGGCGAACGGGTCTGGGTTCCGGCGGCGGCGATACAATCTTGTTGGCGGTAATATCGAGCATCCGCTGCAGACTTACGCGCGACCAATACGCGTCAAAGGGATCAACTTCAATTTGATTCAGGATTTTGCCGGCCACGAGATTGTCAAGAATATACAGCAGGTGGGGGGGATCAATCCGATACATGGTGGTGCACAAACATTGGCAATCTGACAGCACAACTATGGTCTGTTCAGGATGCGCCTTGGCCAGACGTTGCACCATGTGTACTTCTGTTCCCACCGCCCATTTGCTTCCCGCCGGCGCGGCGGCGATCTGCTTGCCGATAAAGTCAGTCGAACCTACCAGATCGGCTTTTTGAACAACTTCCCATCGGCATTCCGGATGCACCAGTACCTTCACGCCGGCAAGCCGCTGGCGAATGTCGTCCACATGTTCCGGCCGGAAAAGTTGATGCACGCTGCAATGGCCTTTCCAGAGAATAAATGTTGCGTCCTGAATTTGTCTTTCGGTTAACCCACCGTTGGGCTGTCGATAATCCCACACCACCATGGATTCCAGTGGATATCCCATTTTGTAGGCAGTGTTACGGCCCAGGTGCTGGTCGGGGAAAAAAATTATTTTGGTGTGCGGCGGATCCGCTGGTTTTTGCCCGGCCAAGGCCCAATTGAGAATTTTATCGCAATTGCTGCTTGTGCAAACGGCACCATCGTGTTCGCCTACAAAACTTTTTACTACGGCGGTGGAATTCATATAGGTAATCGGCACAAGCTTGAAGTCCTGATCCGCATCACATGCCGAACAGATGGCCGCCCAAGCATCCTGAACATCGTCAATTTGGGCCATATCCGCCATCGAGCATCCCGCCCCCATATCCGGCAGAATGACCTTCTGGTGCGAGGCGGTTAGAACATCCGCGGATTCCGCCATGAAATGCACGCCGCAGAAAATGACGAATTCCGCCTCACTGAGTTTGGCCGCCTCACGGGATAGCTGGAAGGAATCACCGAGAAAATCAGCGAACCGCACCACATCATCCTGCTGGTAATGGTGCCCCAGAATTACCAGGCGTCGCCCCATTTCGGCTTTGCGCTGCGCGATTCTCGCCAGCAACTCCGCGGGCGGTACCTGCATATATTCTTTTGGGATTGGCTGTTGCCAGTGCATAACACCACCTCTTCTTGGTAACCATTATAGGCTATCAGGAAGTTTTTTGTGGTCTTTTAACATTTCCCACCTCACATTCCGGATTGGCAGGGCTTCATATCTGCATGGAAATCCGCCAGAACTTCCTGTGTGCGCGCTTCAGCCTCCAATTCATACGGTGAATGGGCGTAGCCAAAATCCAGACAACATTGCACATATTCACGAACAAATGTCCGCATCTCACCCAAGCGTTCAAATTGGCAGCAATGAACCAATTGATGAATCAGGCGACGTTTGCCATCCGGCAGGTTGTTTTTCATATAGATGCCATAACCGAATGTCAGGCTTTCGGTCTTACTGGTAAGAATACCAATTTCATTTGCAAGAAGCGTCAGCTCCGAATTGGGTCGTGGCAATTCATCTACATACATAATCCGAACTTTTTCCGGACGCTGCACACCCACGCGTAACGCATCACGCCATTGCAACGAATCCAGGGCCACACCACTTTCTATTGCCTGACGTTCCATACATTCCGCCCATGCCGTCATGGATGGTGCAATAGTCGGTACGATTCTCTTTAATACTTCTACGTTTATCATCGTCTACTCTCCTCTAAGACACGACTTGAATTTTTCGGTTCACGTAGATGTGAGCGTAGGTCTTTCATCGGCGCTTTGCCAGGATTTCATGAGCAAAAACCGAAAAGTCTGGTTGATTGTCTGGCCCATAAATGGCAGTGCTGATAATCTGCCGCCCGATGCGGCCGTACTGCCACAGAGACCAAAAGCCGTGCTACAATACCGTTGTTGACAGTGCGCAATGGAGATTCATGCATGGCTCAAAGAATTCAAACCGAGACGCTGGGGATTATCCTTGTGGATCACGGAAGCCGACTGGCGTCCGCTAACGATATGCTCAACGACGTTGTCCAACTGTTTCGGCGGGTCAGTGGGCAGCCGATTGTAGAACCCGCACATATGGAATTGGCCGCACCAAGCATTGCTGACGCCTTTTCCGCATGTGTCAGGCAAGGTGCCACACGCGTCGTCGTGCATCCCTATTTCCTGTCGCCGGGGCGGCACAGCACAACCGACATTCCCCGTATAGTGGCCGAGGCCGCAAAAGCATATCCGGATGTAAGATTTCATGTGACCGAGCCATTGGGACTGGATGAAAAAATAGCGCAGGTAATTGTTAAACGGATTACTGATTGTGGTGACAAGCAGTACAGTTGTGACTACTGCCAGACCCGTGGCCAAATTCAACGGCAATTGTGCCAATCCAACGCATACATGTGCAACGCGTGTAAGCCGGCCGGGTGTCCCAACACTCCCGCTGGCGCGGGGCAAAGGGGCTGATAAACAGTTTGGCTGAACCTGGACATTCATCTTCTGGAGAACCCGCGACAACGCTTGTGTCGGCTTAAAGCGTGATGGTGCTGTTCGTCACGCTGCAGGTCGGCAATCAATGGCGTGTCGCGTTGTTTCCGCAGATTCAACGGCCGTCCGATCTGCAGTCAATATCAGAGAACCATACCGGCAGAAAAGGATGTTTTTGGCTCTGGTGTCTCTGGCAACGCCTGTTAAAGTCTTCTGCTTTCAGGCCGGGAAAGTCACACCTGTCGTGCCAATTTGCGGTGTATCCGCTAAGAAGTCACGGGAATACATGAACCGCTATATCCGGAAGTGCGGTCTCAATTTGCTTGCCAATGGACACCAACTCCGTCGGCGGTAGCGCTGTGGCGTAAGCTTCAGTGGTGTGGCGGGCCACGGTGTAAATCTGAATGAGCTTTATTTTACCCCCCGCGAGGAGAATATCGGCTATTCGTTTTATGTATGCTTCTATTTCAGCATTGGCCGGCGGTTGATCATGTACTTTCATAAATAACGTCTGAATGACCAGTTCGCGTCGCTGCGCGCAGGACGTAATGTTGTCTAGCACCCGTTTGAACGGAATCGTGGAACGATCCACCTGCTGATAATACGCCTCGGTACCAGCATCCAGTTTTGCCCAGATTTCTCCGTTATGCCCGTCCAGAAATGCCAGTGCTTTCTCGGTGGCGGGGCGGTGCAACATTGTGGCGTTGGTGATAATTACAATTTTGACATCCGAGAGCCGGTGTGTTCGGAGGATATCGGCGGCAAGCTTGCAGGCCTCAAAAAAGTTGGGGCAGGTAGTCGGTTCGCCATCGCCGGAAAAAGCAATGTCATTAAGTCGTCGCAAGGCTGGCGCGACGCCGCAAAAAGGCTCCATCGTATAAATCTGGCCGCTTTGAACCAATTGCAGCATGTACTTAAGTTCGAATTGCAAGATCGCCAAATCAACAGCCGGCGGTCCACCCGCGATGCGCCGATTCACACAGCAATAAATGCAATCAAAATTGCAGATTTTGTCAGGATTCAGATTTACACCAATGCTAATGCCGCCGCTGCGGCGGGATACCACCGGATAAACATACCGATTGGATTCCCATAGCCGGTCATGCGACGAGAAGGCCCGGCGATTGCCGGGATCAGAAAACAGATCAAGCGAGTGATTCGGTGCATTCATAAAAGACAAGTGTAACGCGAACCATGCATCCAATGCTATGGTTTTCGCTTTTGGGATGCGTACAATATCATATTCAGCATCAATTGCCGGGCCGTGGCCGGACTGTAGCCCATAATTCCCCAGGCGTGGGCCCCTGTAAGCCCGGTTGCGATATTATACGGGCTATACAAAATCATCCATCGACCATGGCGGCGCAGTCCATATAGCACGGGCTTATCTAAAAAGCCGTGGTGGCGCAGAAAAAATGCGCGATAGGCCGCTTTGTGAAGCGCAACCGTGCCGGGAATAGAGCCATTAAAAATTCGACTCGATTGCGGAATCCGTCCGATGGTGGCCAGCGGATACAATTGGGCAATCATCGTTCGAACGGAATGGGTGACTTTCCGGTTGGCATTAGGGGATTCAATGATCAACGTGCCGCCAGCATCAAGAAAATTCCGGATATCGTGCTCGGTTCTCCAAGATGGATCAAAACGGTTCATGGCCGCCATATACGCGATCAGCGGCTTTTTTTCCGCCATGGTTTTTAGCGTCGCCGTGTGAATGGAGAATCTTAAACCGTGAAGGGCGGCGTAATGAGCGAACGCATTAAAGGCTTCGGGTTCCGGATTCCATTCTCCGGCGTGACGGATAAATGAGACATCTATATTACGGAGTTTGCGGGTGATTTTAAGTTTTGGAATCCGGGAATTCAAATGTCGTACCAGCCGATGTTTGCTCGTGGCATAAAAATAGACATTGGCGGCCAACCGGAAAGCATTGCGATGAAAATCGGTGGTCAGGCTTTCCCACCGTGCTCCGACATCTATGGGACTGTGAACCCAGCTTACGCGAATACCATTGGAAAGTCCCATGAGATCCATTTTTGCGGGTAGTTGGTATTGCACATGATACAACCAGTTCGATGGCGAAAGAGGATGCATTTTAAGCTGATCATCAGTTGCCGCAGCGGCGGCTTTTTCAATAGCGCGCGTAAAAGATCGGCTGTTGCCATCCGCGTTGGAGAAAATAAATCCACCGTGATTCATAAACCATTTGAATTTTGCAATATCACCGGTTGTGAAGTGCGGATTGCCGTGGCCGGTTATAAGCAGAATCGGCGCATCAAGCCAGGTGCGCGGATCCGATTTAACATTAACAATTTGCCAGTTAATCTGCTGTTCAAATGTGGTGCTCAGCCATTGTGTGACATTGTAATCATCGCGGGGGCGGGCATTCCACGGGCCGGGGTATTGGAGCTTGTTGAAAATGATGGGGTTCAGTCCGCGTGTGAGAAACAGCAACGCGTAGCTTGTTGGCACCACTGCCGATGGAGCACCCAGAACACTGCCTTTCCAGGCACCGCTGGTTCGGTCCTGAATTTTCATAATGGTTTTTGCGCCCGATAGATACCAGTTGGATTTTCCGATATGCCGCAGTCCACTGGCCAGGCCCACGCGTTCTAATCCGTATAGATAGTAGAGATTATCCTGGGTTCGAATATGCGATCCCAGCCAACGCAACCCTGCTTGAATATTCTTGTCATTATGCGGATTTAAGTGCACCCCGGTATGCCGATATTGATCGACAACATATAAGCTCGCCAGACCCGCCGCCGTCATGGATCGGGTTGAACCGCCGTGGCCTTGATAGGACCAGCCACCATCGGTGTTTTGCCATTTCCGCCAGTGTTTTTCGCAGCGTATCCAGTAATTTTCAGTCGGCGAAAAACCGACCAGGGCCGCCGCCCAAACGCCAAGCAATCCATATTGACTGTTGGAATTATCCCAGTTTCCCGGCAGTACTTCCTGGGGTTTTACCCCATCCCAGACGTAGTGGTAGGCCCCATCTGAATGCTGCGAATCGATCAGATATGTATCCGCCCGATGCAGAGCCTTGAAGTAAAGCGGCGAATTGGTTGGACTCTCGGTAATAGCACTGATCTGCAGCGATGCCACATAGGTGCTTTTGGGCGTCAGTTTCTCCAGCCATTTAAGCGCGGGTTTAATTTTGGGTGAATCCACGCTCAGGTCGGTCCGGTTCAAGGTATTGCCGACCTGTAACAGAGCGTAAAGCGCAAGAGATGTTTCACCGCCCGAATTCTGCGATCCAGGCGCAACCGTTTCCCAAAATGTGCGGGGCTTTTCTTTCTTCAGTAAATAAGTTACACCACGGTCAATGGCCGCAATAACCGCTTTACGTGTCAGCGGCGGATTTGCTTTCGCATTTTGCGCCGGTGCGGCAGATTCCGTGCAGAACATTCCAACGATTAACGCAATTACTGCAAGAAGTGTAGTCGTCCAAGGTTTTCGCATATCCACCGGAATTCCCTTTGACACAGATCCAACACGCCGTGCCTGCTTATACCATACTATATTATCGGTACTTTGGTGCGAAGTGCTCGATGAAAAAAGCTGGTTCTGGTTCGCTTGCTGCCTGTTACCTTGGCCGGAGGCAATTACCTTGGCTGTTTGGGAGCTTGAAGCACTTCCTGGCGGTGGGAGCGCATTGATAAGCGGATGCAGTCATACGCCATAAAACTGGTCCAATTCTGCCGCGCCTGTCGAATATGCCCGACATTTCCATGCAACGATGTTGCGAAGGTCAAGGCAATTTTATTCCAGCCGGCATGCAGCATTCCGCGACGGAAGACGAAGTTTTTCAGAATTAATTCCCCATATGGTGCGGTTCGGACAAATTGTAATCCTATACTGGTATGGATTTGTCCAAGCCGGTGGCCATTGGCAAAAACATTCAATCGTGCGTTGCGTCCGCCGCAGACCATGGTCAGCACAGGCGAGCCGGCCGGTACTTTCTTGAGTTTAAAGTCAATATTCCATGTGGTCGGCGTGTGATGCCCCTGCACGATGGCGGGTTGCAGATAATTCCAGTCGCGGGCCGGTGTGCTTTTCCCGATGATGTAATTCACGCCATGCGGAAAATCTTTCCCGTACCGCAGATAGTTCTCCCAGATATGGAAGTTTCCACCATTACGGAATTCCGTAACCGTCCGGTTGGGCGTGCCGATCTGCCAGAGCGTCCTGCCGAAGGACAGCGGTGTAAGGGTGATGGTTCCCTCGTGATCCATCCCGCCGTTTTTCACGACAATGCCGTTCTTGCGAACCTCACCGAGTATGCCGCTTTTCCAAACAAACAGATCATAATGCCCCGGCTGGATATTTTTAATGGTATATGAACCGTCGGCTTTCGCGCGTGTCCAGTACATATAGGAATTGATATTGCGCAGCCAGTCGCCATACAGATTCTTCGGCACTTTATTGGGCGGCAGACTCAGTATGACCCAGGCGTTCCGCGGGGATCGGCCATTGGCGATTTTAACCGTTCCGGTAACTTCGCCGCGCTGGTGATAAGCCTTGTTGTGCAGCCATGCAAAAGGCCATTGGTTTTCCTTCTGCAAGGCCTTGTGTTTGGCGGCAATCCACATCGCATCGGTATTGGCCCCGGTGTTGAGATAAAAATACATCGGACCGTAAAGCTTCTGCCAATGCGCTGATACATATGTACATGCCGGAACGTAATATTTGTTCTCCAGCGAGATAATAAACAAAGGTCCGACGAACGCGGTCATCTGCAGCGTCGGCTCGGTACCGCCAAGAAAGCTGCGGCTGGGAAAAATCAGCCACATTCCATATTTCGGTCCGGCCAATCCCAATACGGGACTCATCTGTTCGTAATTCATCCATTCGTGTTTGGCATCCACTTCGCCATTGGGCAGTCGCCAGGTGGCCTGATAGATGTCCGGATATTGCAGATAGTTCTGCCGGGGAAAACCCAGACTGATCGGTCCGCGCAGATTATCATTGAGCATTTTGGTGGTAAATAAACTGCGCGTGGCCGCCACAAGAAAATTAAATTCCAGGGCAATGCTTTGCGCATTGCCGGGATAAATGCTCTGCGGCATGGCCTTGCCGGTCATATTCTTCAGCAGAAAATAGACGTAAAAGCCATGATTGCCGCGCCGCAGTACATAATGCTCTTCCCAGGTCAGCGGTGCGGTATCGGTGGCCGGGAAGGTGTATACATATTCCGCCTCTCCACGGCTGTTATGCGTAATGGCCTGCTGAAAGTTTTTGTTAATGGCGCTGCCGCCCAGCTTTTGCAGCCACTGCCGCTCAAACATGTTCGTGGCTTTGCTCTTGCGGAACGCCAGAATGTGATGCACCCAGCGTGAATGTACCAGATTCGGACCATGATCCAGTTGCACCGATACCGGTCCGGGATCAATGCTGGTCCGGTTAAACACCATCCGGACAATGCCGTTGCTGAAAATTGTCTCATTGCCTTGATGGCTAACCCTTACCGCTGCCGCCCGCTTGCGGGATGCGGTATGCTCCGCCAGAGGATATTGGACCGGATTCAGGCGATGCAGATCATCGCGGACCTGCCACCGCACATACGCCGCGGAATCGTGCAGGGCCTGCCGCAAAGCGGGTTCCGCGGCCGCCAGAGCCTGTAATGTCACATGCCCCAATGCTTCTGCCGCCCGTGCCCGCACCACCGGTTCCCGGGATGTCAGCAGGGCATGGGTTAACACCGTTACACCCGGTGCGCCGGCTTTCTCCAGCCGGAGCATCGCCAGGTCGGTTAAATGCCGATACACCGCATTGGAATGCGGCTGGAATGCCAATATCCAGTCGGCGGGCTTTAAAAACCGCTCATGCGTCCACCAGACGGCCCTTAAGGCCCATAGCCGCAGTTTAAGAGGATTGCCGGCATCGCGAATCATCTGAAGTTCATCCGGAATCGCCGGTTTGGCGGCCGGACCGATTTCCGCCAAAGCCCGTATGGCGGCATACCGCCGTGCGGGCTGACTTAATAAGGTCATGAGGTATTGCGCGGATTGGCTTTGGCTTATGCCCAGATGAGCCAGACCATACCGGGCCGCACGCCGTACATAAAAGTCATTGTCCAGCAAAGCCCGCTTAAGTTCCGGAATCACCCATCGGCCCAGCTTCCGCGGCCCGATATTCACCAGCAGTTGCACCACCGCCAGACGCATACGCGGCGTGCCAATGTTCATGGCATCAAGTAAATCGCCCCGGGCGGATTTCCCCACCGATTCCACCACCGTATCCATGGCCCGACGGGCGGTGCCGCGAATCAGAGGTACCGAATCTTCCGTGGCATTGATCAGGGCCGGTAATACCCGCAATCCGCCCAGCGCTTTTAACCGTTCCACCGCCTGATACCGCCGCGACCAGGAATCATCATCTCCAAGCACTGACTCCAACTCCTCGGCGGTGGTGGAAACCAGTCTTCGCATCGGAACCAGCCGAATATCATCCAGATACACCTTGGCCAATCCATAACCGCTCATCAGAGGGCCAAGGTTGATCGTCAAGGTGTGCATGACCGGCAGGAAACGCGTGGCCCCGGAACCGGAGCCGGCGATGGCATTCTGCGGATGCCGCGCAAAGTTCCACACCACATGATTCCACCCCGGAGAAACATCCGCAAACGACCAGTACGGATTGCCGCCATTGACCGCCAGCCGCACATCATACCGCCCGAAAAAATGCGCCGCCGCGGATTTGGGAACATACACCCA
>JAJZJL010000065.1 GCA_021810145.1 Planctomycetota bacterium
CCACCGTTAACAGCCGGTACTTACGGCGAATCCGTCCGCGTAATCGTGCATCCTGCATCCTTCTCTTATCGCCTTATTAACCACCATATCTTGAAAAACTGTTCAAGTTATTTTTGAGCAGTCTCTAAGCGCCCTTACCTTTCAATCATTTCCATGGGCGACGTTTCACCGTTAAGATCAAGATTGCAATGGTGGCACGTCGCTGCCTGTAGTTACCTGGACTTTCATACATGACTGATTGTTCTCCCGCGATTCGTTTTACCAATGTTGAATTCATGCGTGAGGATCGCGCTATTCTTGCCGGTATCAACTGGACACTTCCCGCGGGCGGGTGGGGGGCTATTGTCGGGCCTAACGGCAGCGGAAAATCAACGCTCGTGCGCATGGCCGCGGGATATCTCTGGCCTACGCATGGAACCGTTGATGTGCTGGGCCATCGGTTGGGAGAGTATCCCGTAAGTCTGCTGCGGCAACAAATATCCGTCGTTGAAGCTTTAAGCATTTATCCGTTTGACGAACAGATGACCGCTGAGGAAGTCGTTTGCAGCGGCTTTTTTGGTTCATTGACACTGGGTTATTATCAGCCCGCCGCCGGGCAGTGGGCACGCACCAATCAGGTGCTTACAGATGTGCGCATGGAGTTATTTGCCCGGCGTAAATTCTGGACGCTTTCCACCGGCGAACGCATGCGCGTGCTTATTGCGCGTGCGCTGGTGCATCAACCGGCGCTGCTGATGCTGGATGAATGCACCTCCGGCCTGGATCTGCCATCGCGCGAAACCGTGCTGATATTTCTTTCCCAACTGGCGGAAATGCCGTCTCCGCCGGCATTGTTGATGATTACCCATCACCTCGAGGAATTATTGCCGCAGATTCATCACACACTTCTGCTGGATTGCAACGGCCGCGCCGTCGCCGCCGGCACACCCGAGCAAACCCTTACCGATCCGCTGATGTCCGAGGCCTTCAACTGGCCTATTCATGTTACGTTGCGTGATCGTCGCTGGTATGCTGCCAGTGAAAGCTGGCCACCTTTGCATCGTCCGCTATAATTCCCTTGGCTCGGTCGGGACGATCAAACGGGTTGATCGCGTATGCTGCAACGGAGCAGGGCCAGGACGGTCGGCCAAAGAATCCGGCATTGTTATTCCGTACATAGCGCCTGAAGAAAAGGAAAAGAAAATATGGCGAATATTGAGCATGTTGTCATTATTGGATCGGGGCCGGCGGGCTGGACCGCGGCGATTTACGCCGCCCGCGCCAATCTTAAACCGCTGGTGATTGCCGGCGATGGAGCCAACCGCGAGCGCATGCCCGGCGGCCAATTGATGTTTACCACGGAAGTGGAAAATTTCCCGGGTTTTGTCCATGGTATCGACGGTCAGAAGATGATGGGTGTGCTGCAGCAGCAGGCCGAGCGATTCGGTACGCGGGTGCTGCAGAATTTTGTCACGCGGGTGGATTTTACCTCGCGGCCGTTCAAAATCTGGCATATCAATGATCTGTCCGGCGAGGCGGAAACGGAATTAACTGCCCATGCCGTGATTATCTCAACGGGAGCCAGCGCCAATTATCTGGGACTGGAAAGCGAAAAGAAATTCGAAAACAACGGCGTATCGGCCTGTGCCGTATGCGATGGGGCGCTGCCGAGATTTCGGGATAACCCTCTGGTCGTTGTGGGCGGCGGGGACTCGGCTGTGGAGGAAGCAACCTATCTGACCAAATTTGCCAGCACGGTTTATCTGGTGCACCGCCGCGATACACTGCGGGCCAGCAAAATCATGGCCGAGCGGGCTTTATCCAACAAAAAAGTTAAACCGCTGTGGAATTCCGTCGTGGAGGAAGTGCTGGGGAATGAAAATGACGGCGTTACCGCGGTGCGCATCAAAAATCTGAAAACCAATGCCACATCCGTAGTGGAGTGCCGCGGCATGTTCGCCGCAATCGGCCACACCCCAAACACCGCGTGTTTGAAAGGTCAAATTGAACTGGATTCCAAGGGGTATATTTCCCTGAAAGAACCGTTCCGCTCCACCACCAGTGTGGCGGGGGTGTTTGCCGCTGGCGATTGCGCCGATCCGGTCTACCGTCAGGCGATTACCGCCGCCGGCATGGGATGCAAAGCCGCCATTGATGCCGAGCGCTGGCTGGCCGAGCAGGGCATTGATTGAAGTACAAGCCGAAACAACCTGCTCAAGACCATCGTCCGCCGGTCGCCAATGCGGATGTGGCGCTGGATATTGTTTATGCCGATGAAGATATCCTGGTCGTTTCCAAGCCCGCCGGTCTGGTCACGCAGCCCGGATTGGGGCATGTGAAAGATACTCTGCTTAATGGCGTATTTGCCCGTTATGGCCATGAATTGCGTCAGCTTGGTGCGCGCCGCGATTGGGGTTTATTGCATCGTTTGGATCGTCAGACCAGCGGTCTGTTGGTTCTGGCCCTGCGGCCGCGGGCGTATGACGCCCTGCGGGAAGATTTTGAACACCGCCGGCTTGATAAGCAATATCTCGCCATTGTTGCCGGCCGACCCAAACCCACGCAGGGGGTGGTGCAGGCGCGGCTGAAGGAAATTCAGACTGATAAAAAAAAGGTCATTATTTCCCGTTCCGGTGATGAAGCTGTTTCGGCATACAGGGTGCTTGGCAGTACTGAATCCGCCGCTCTCGTGGAAGTGCGCATCAAAACCGGCCGGCTGCATCAGATTCGGGCGCACATGATGTTTCTCGGTACGCCGGTATTAGGTGATGATATGTACATCCCCGCCGAATTATCCATGGCCCATCTGCCGCGCGCCCCGCGCTTGTGCCTGCATGCGTGGAAGCTTGGCTTTAAGCATCCAACGGATCAAAAATGGCATGAATTTGTTCAGGCCCCGCCCGCCGATTTTCTCTCGGTATTGCGCCGGCTGGCAGTGGCAATGCCTGCTGAACTGAAATAATCCACGATTCCGCAATTTGTGTGCAGCGTCCGCATGAACGGCAGCGCATGACAGTCGATTTTCCGCCCGGGTAAAAAGTCAATGCCATGTTCCCGAACGGATTATTTTTCGCCGTTGGTTATTTATGCCGTTGATACCGCAGTAATGCGTGCATTTCTCCAGTTTCAGCGCGTATCAGCGCACCGCATGCTTACCTTGCGGCAGCGACGGCCTCGTTGCTGCCAACGCTGGGCAATACCTGCTGCGGATAGGCTCGCTTGAGTGCGGCACTGACCAAACCCAGAAACATGGCATCGGGCGTTAAGGGGCGGCTGGTCAGGCACGGATGCGCCTGCGTGGCGTAAAAGTATGGATGCACGTCCGCCGGCAATTCCAGCATCTGCATAATTGGCTGATTGGGCGCATGACCGCTGAAAATAAGTCCATGGCTGGTCAGCGTTTCGATATATCGCGGCTCAACTTCGTAACGGTGCCGGAACCGGAGCCGCACCTGATCAACATTTCCGTACAGTGCGGATATGCCGCTGCCGGGTTGCAGGATAACATCTTTTCCGCCCAGGCGCATATTGCCGCCAAGGCCTTCGATTTTTTTCTGTTCGGGGAGAATATCAATCACGGGATGGCGGCAATTAGGCTCAAATTCCGTGCTGTTGGCACCTTCGAGTTTGCAGACATTCCGCGCAAATTCCACCACCGCCATTTGAAATCCAAGACATATTCCCAGATAGGGAATATGCCGTTCCCGCGCGAATCGGACGCATTCAATTTTCCCTTCCGTTCCGCGAGAACCGAATCCGCCGGGCACAATAATGCCGTGGCAACCGCGCAGAATATCGGAGGCATTGCGGGCGTTAATTTCCGTTGTGTCGAGCCATTGAATGTGTACTTTGCAACCAAGATGCACGCCGCAATGTTCCAGCGCTTTGTCGATACTGGCGTACGCATCACGCAGAGAGGCGTATTTGCCCGCCACGGCAATGGTGACTGATTTTTCAGTCGGTTCCAGAAGTTTATCCACATATTGCTGCCAGCGGCGGCGCGCCTGATCTTCCATCCGCTGATTCACGCGCTCATGAAGATTCAGCAGTGTCAGCACTTCCCGGTCCATTCCCGCTTCACGCAGCATTTCCGGAACCAGATAAATACTCGGTAGATCGTGCATCGAAAACACCCGGCGCATGGGCACATTGCTGAACATGGAGATTTTCTGCCGCACTTTATCTGTCGCCGGCGACGGACAGCGGCATGCGATAATATGCGGCTGCAGCCCGGTCTGCATGACCTGCCGCAAACCGAGCTGGGCGGCCTTGGATTTCTGTTCACCCAGCGATTGCGGCTCAATAATGTAGGTTAACGCGACCACGCAAACCGATCCCTCGCCTTCCTCATAAGCAAGTTCACGCACCGCTTCAATAAAATAACCGTTCTCATAATCGCCAACGGTTCCGCCCACTTCCACAAACACCAGATCCGCCTGCGATTTAATCGCCAGCTCGCGCAACGTGCTTTTAACCTCACCGGTAACATGGGGAATCATCTGCACATCGCGGCCGAGGTATTTCCCGTGCCGTTCGCGCTCCAGAATGCGCGTAAAAATCTGTCCGCTGGTGGTAAAATTGGCGCGTGAAAGGTTTTCATCCAGCATGCGTTCATAGGTACCCAGGTCCATGTCGGTTTCCATGCCGTCATCAAGCACAAAAACTTCCCCATGACGGAATGGATTCAGCGTGCCGGAGTCTATGTTCAGATAGCCTTCCATTTTGATCGGGGCTACACGCAAACCCTTATCTTTAAGAATTTTGGCCAAACTGGAACTGAAGATACCTTTGCCCAGGCCGCTCATCACGGTGCCCAGCACAACCACATATTTGGTGCGGCCTTTTTCATAACCGGGCGGCAGCGGAGTATAAAACTCGGTTTCCTGAGTGCTCTGGCCAACCGAGGCCAGCAAGTCGGATTGATTTTCGTCATTCATCGCGGACCTCACGAAAATAGTAGAATAATCGATATTGTCAGTTTGGGAAAATGGCTTGCCGATAATTTCCGGTCAGCTTACAACTCGGCACCGGCGTGCCGCCGGACAAAGGCTTCATAATCCTCCGGGGTGTCAATGCCGTGATGCGCCTGCGGCGTATCGTGAACAATGATCTTCGCCCCCAGATATAACGCCCGTAATTGCTCAAGTTTTTCCAGCTTTTCCAGTTCGCATGGCTCGGCTGCGGCAAGTTGCAGCAGAAACGCTTTCTGATAGGCATAAATGCCCAGATGCTTTCGGTACAGTCCGGCAAGCATCAGCGCGCTGGCACCGGCGGTCTGGCCGTCACGGTCATGGGGAATCACGCTGCGTGAAAAATACATGGCAAACCGCCGCTGATCGATTACAACTTTGACAATTCCGGGATTAACAATTTCCGCGGTACTTTCAAACGGGGCCGCCGCCGTGGCCATCTGTACATCGGTTTTTTCCAGCAGTCGAATCAGGGCATCAATTAAATTCGGATCGATTTCCGGCTCGTCTCCCTGAACATTCACAATCGTATCAAAATGGGCAAAATCTTTCATTGCGGCCACTTCGGCAATGCGATCCGTTCCCGATCGGTGATCGGAAGATGTCATGACGACCTGTCCTTCAAACCCGCGCACCGCATCGACAATGCGATGGTCGTCCGTCGCCACGACAACCGCCGAGGCGCGTTTGGTTTTCAGGGCCTGTTCATATACGTGTTCTATCAGATATTTACCGGTCTGCCGCAGCAACGGCTTGCCGGGCAGACGTGTGGAATCATAGCGGGCGGGAATGACAATCAAACTGGACAACGCATAGCCTTTCGTAAAGCGCCAATTTCCAGAGCAACGGTATATCCGAAACTGCCTTGCGCAGCAATTTACCCGCGACTCTTTACCCGCCGCAAATGACGCTGTGCACCGCCCGCCGTGCAAGGCGGCGGCAATATCTGCCGGGCCATGGATGTAAGCCCTCGCATTTCAAATGCTTGTAGATGCGGAGTTCCGCCTGCCGCAAAAAAGCGACTCAGCCATTATGCGAACGATTTACATTGCACTATTTTCGCCGATGATTTTAGAAGCCCGCCGCTTGGGTTATAATCTCTCTGCGTTACATTCTGCACGGAGGCTTACGGCATGGCGGATCATCAGGATTCATTTGTTCATCTGCACGGTCATTCACATTATTCACTGCTGGACGGCGGAGCCACCTTGCCGGGACTTTGCGCCAAAGCGGCGGAAATGGGCATGCCCGCTCTGGGATTGACCGACCACGGTAATTTATTCGGAATGGTCGAATTTTATCAGGAGGCCAAAAAGGCCGGAATCAAGCCGTTGCTGGGCTGTGAATTTTATGTGGCACCGGGATCGCGCTTTGATAAAGATGCCCATGGAATCAGTGAAGCGGCCTATCATCTGGTGGTGCTGGCCAAAAATCAGGCCGGTTACAAAAACATGCTCAAGCTCGCCAGCCTCGCCTATACCGAAGGTTTTTACTATCGCCCGCGTGTGGATAAAGAAACACTGGCCCGCTATTGCGACGGCCTGATTGTTATCAATGGCCACTTTGGAACGGAAATTGCCGCGTGCCTGCAGCGCGGTGATGTGGCGGCCGCGGTGGATGTGGCGGGGCAATACAAAACAATTTTCGGCGAAGATTTTTATGTGGAATTGCAGAATCACGATGATCCCGCCCAGATTTCAGCTATTCCGCAGTTGCTGGAAGTGGCGAAAAAAGCCGGTTGTCCGGTTGTTGCCACCAACGATCATCACTATCTGCTTAAAGAAGATTATGACGCCCATGATGTGCTGTGCTGCATCAGCATGGGCAAAACGCTGGCCGATGAAAACCGTCTGCATTATTCCCGCCAACTGTATCTGAAAAGTCCCGCTGAAATGCGTGCCATATTTCGTGATATTCCTCAAGCCTGTGATAACACGCTGAAAATCGCCGAATTGTGCGATGTCCAGTTGGATTTTTCCAAACGCCACGCGCCGGTTTATACGCCCCCCAATGATCCGGTAACCGGGCAGAGTATGTCCGCCGATGATTATCTGCGGCAACTCTGTGACGCCGGCGTTATTCAACGGTATGGCGAATTTAATGACATTCTGCGCCAGCGCCTGGAGCAGGAACTGAAAGTGATTCAAAGCAAAGGCTTTTCGAGTTACTTTTTGATTGTGTGGGATTTCTGCAATTTTGCCCGGCAAAATGGCATCCCGGTGGGAGCCAGAGGTTCCGGTGTCGGTACGCTCGTGGGTTACGCGCTGGGATTATGCAATGTCGATCCGATCCGTTACGACCTGCTGTTTGAGCGCTTTATGGACCCCAGCCGCTCGGAAATGCCTGATATCGATATCGACATCTGCCAGGAAGGGCGCGGCAAAGTCATTGAATATGTCCGTAAAAAATATGGCAATGTTTCTCAGATTATCACGTTTTCAACCCTGGGAGCCAAAGCCGCGATCAAAGATGTCGGCCGGGTGCTGGCCATGCCGCTGGCGGAAGTGGACAAAATCACCAAGCTTGTTCCAGGCGGAGTGGGTGTAACGCTGGACAGCGCTCTGCAGGTCGCCGATTTGAAAAAAATGTACAAGGAAGACCCCAATGTCATGCGACTCTTTGACATTGCGCGCCGGCTTGAGGGGTTGTGCCGCAACGCCGGCATGCACGCCGCGGGTGTGATTGTCTGTGATAAGCCGCTGGATGAAGTTGTGCCGTTGTACAAAAGCGGTGATGACATCATGACGCAATGGGATGGGCCGACATGTGAAAAAGCCGGGCTGCTGAAAATGGACTTTCTCGGCTTGCGCACGCTGACGATTGTGGAGCGGGCTTTGGCCCTGATTGAAGCGGATTATCCCACGGGTCTGCCGCCGCGCAATGCCATTGGCCTTGATGGGAAGACCACCGTGGCCGATCATCCCGCCGCCGGGCGTCCCGGCCGGCTGGATATTGAAAAAATAGATCTCACCGATCAGCGAGTGTACCGGCAGGTATTCCAGCGGGGACAGACCAAAGGTGTGTTTCAGTTTGAATCTCCGGGCATGCGCGAATTGCTGATCAAGATGAAGCCGGATCGCGTGGAAGACCTCATCGCCGCCAACGCGCTGTTTCGCCCCGGCCCCATGGACCTGATTCCGGATTATTGCGCCCGCAAACACCGCCGGCAGCCTGTGCCAACCGTGCATCCGATTATGGATAATATTCTGGCCGAAACCTACGGCATCATGGTGTATCAGGAACAGGTGATGCGGATATTCAACCAGTTGGGAGGTATCCCGCTGGCCAAGGCCTACAAGATTATCAAAGCCATCAGTAAAAAGCACATGGATGTGATTGCCGCCGAAAAGCAGAATTTCGTGACTGGTGCGGAAAAGAATGGCATTAAGAAAGAACAGGCGGCCGAGATCTTTGCGCTGATCGAAGAATTCGGAAAATACGGTTTCAATAAAAGCCATTCCACGCGCTATGCCATTGTGGCCTATCAGACCGCATATCTGAAAACCTATTTCCCGCTGGAATATATGGCCGCGCTGCTGACGTACGAAATGATCGATCAGGCGAAAACCACGGAATACATTGAAGACTGCCGGTTTCTCGTGCGCCCGGATGGCCGCACGGGTATACCGATTCTGCCGCCGGATATCAATCAGAGTGTCGCGGACTTCGGCGTGGTGGACGGCACGATCCGATTTGGTCTCGCCGGGGTAAAAGGTGTCGGCCAGAAGGCGGTTGAATCCATCATGGCCGCCCGCGGCGACCGCAGTGCCGGCACCCACAAAGCCTTCACCAGTGTCTTTGATTTTTGTGAACGCGTGGACTTGCGCACGGTTAATAAATCCGTCATTGAATCGCTGATTAAATGCGGTGCCTTTGATGCGCTGCATCAGAACCGTGCCGCCGCAACGGCGGCCATTGAAGCCGCGATGCAGTCCGGCAGTTCCGCTCAGAATGCCCGACGCGCCGGTCAGGAAAGTCTGTTCGGCGGCGGCGCTTCAACGGCCATGGCCGCGGCGGCGGGGGAGTATAAGCTGCCAACCGTGCCCGAGTGGCCGCAGGGGCAGAAAATGGCGCATGAGAAATCTGTTCTCGGCTTTTATGTCACCAGCCACCCTCTGCGTGATTATGAAACCATGCTGCATGATTTCACCACCGTTAACACGCAGAGCATCAAAACCGCCAGTGACGGAAAAGAGGGAATTCTCGGCGGCCTGATTTCCAAAGTGGAATCACGCATCGTCCGCTCAGGTCCCAGCGCGGGCCAGAAATGGGCCACCCTCATTCTCGAAGATTTATCCAGCAATGTTAAAGTCACCATGTTTGCCGGTGAGTTTCAGAAATATGGCGATTTAATCAAACCCGATTCCGTCATCTTTTTCCGTGGAAAAGTGGACCGCACCCGTGAAGAACCGGGGTTTCGTGTGTATGAGGCGTTCACACCCGAACAGGCCGTGCAGAAACTCGCCCGGGAAGTGCTGATCTGCGTGCAGGCCGAAGCGGTGGATGCGGACTCCATTGAACGCTTGAGCGAAGTCATCAAACAGAATCCCGGCAGACTTCCGGCCAAAATTCAGATCGCCGTGCCGGAGTCAGATATGCCGCTGAAAGCCACGCTTAATTTGTGCAAGGCCGTCAGCGGATCAGCCGAGGCGCTCAAACATCTGGAAGCATCCATACAGGGAGCCACCGTCCGCTTGCTTGGCCCGGGAACGTATCTCAATGCCGCCCGCGCCCAGCAGCCTCAATTACAACCGGCCTGATTCCGCTACCACTTTTGCGCCACCGCTCTGACCACCTCCGTTGATGCGATCGCATGAATGGATTCCGGGCGGCATGCCGCATATTGATAAGCCAGTTCAGATATTTCCGGTTGCAGCCGCGAAAGCAGTTTCAACACTACGGTTTCATCCAGCGGAATGGCGGCCACCGCCGCCCGGATAATGGCCTTGGCTGCGCTGAAAAGACACAATGCGATAGCCCGGACTTCCTGCGCTGTGGTTTCACTTACCAGCGTGCCGAATACCATGGCATGGTGCAGATGGGTGCTCGCCGCGAGGTCTTCCACCTGACCGTGCATGGCTTGCGCCCAATCCCAGTGGCGCGAAACTTCCCACAGGTGCGTGCCCATTTCCAGGGAAGCCATGCGGATATCCGCCGGCACATCAGGCCCGGATAATCGCGACGCCAACTCCGGTAAATCCGCCAGATCTCCCTGCCGCGCCGCTTTAAACGCCCAGCCCACCGCCACGCCGTCACTTGGACCAATCGATGACTGCAGGCTCGCGTCAAGCAATTGCAATATCTGTTCTTCCGAGTGTAACAGCCCGCGCCGGGCCAGAACATGAACTTGAAAACAATCCGCATACCCGCCCACCGCGGGGGCTGAATCAACCAGTTGCATCAGACCAAGAACATTCAACGGCCCAGTCTCCGGTTCACAGCGATTCACTCGCCCGTTTTCACCTCGCCATATTAAATTCTATCGTATTGCAACCGGGAATCACAAGAATTTTTCTTTTGTTTTAGCGCCGCGGGTCTGTGACCGACCAGGTCTGGGCCTTTCACGGCCGTCATGAAGCTTGGTACGGGCCGGTCTCGCGTCGTTTCATCCGTGAAATCGGTGGTACCCTGTCGCCTCCAAAGCAACAGAATCGGTGAGAAACCGCCCCGGTGCGCACGGGGTAAACCTCCTGCACGGATAGCGCCGATGAAGTGCATTGAGCACCGAGCATTTGGCATTGAGCATCTGGAACTTGGAACATGAATCTTCACGTCCCGGACCCGCCTGCCGCTCCGGCACGCAGGAGACCACAGAACATCTGTCACTCATTATTGATCGTTGATCGTTGATCGTTGTTCGTTGCTCGTTGTTCGTTGTTCCCCGGCGCGCCGGGGATCGTTGACGGTTGCCCCCAGTATCCGTTTTAATCCGTGAAATCCGTGGTCGTCTTTTGCCTCCAAATCAACAGAAACGGCAAGAAACCACGGATAGCGCGGATAACGCGGATATTTCGGAACGTGAACGGAGCATCTCTGACACGCGAGGCACCGAAGCCGCACCACGTCTGTCCCCAACCAAGGTAACGCAACGCCGCGTCAAGCTCCCGCATGCGTGCGCCCCGTATCCGCGTTATCCGCTTAGAGAGTTTACCCCGTGCGCGCCGGGGCGGTACATCTTATCCTGCCAGGAAGCCGACGCGATTCGCCATCCCAGATACCCGCCGCACCCAAAATCAGTTTGCCCGTTGCTTCCCGCTGCGGCAGGGGGCATGAATCATTGCGCGTGTTTTTATGGTGTTCGCAAGCAATCGCATCCATGTTGCGGAAGCGGTCACAGACCCCGGCGCCGCAGCGTCCGGACGGTTCCATTCACATTGGCCACCAGTACTTCATCGGCTTTATTGAGAAACAAGCCGGTTTCAATGGTGCCGGGAATGTTTCGGATTTTTTGATCCAGAATCTCCGGCTGCAGAAGTTGCGGATCCGAAGGATCAAACCGGGCATGCAGAAGCGGATTGCCGTTATCGGTGCGAAAGAGTTCCCCTTCCGCGGTTTTACGGGCGGTGGCCGATGCGCCCAGCGCGGCCAAGGCTCGCACCACCACCGGCATGGCAAATTCCACCACTTCAACAAAAACCGGAAACTTCATTCCCAGATGGTCAACGAGTTTTTCTTCGCCAACCACCACCACGTAGCGCCGCGCGATCGATGCAATGACCTTCTCCCGCAGCAGATCACCGCCTCCCCCCTTGGTAAGATTCAATTTCGGATCAACTTCGTCGGCGCCATCCACGGCAATATCCAGGTGCCGGATATCCTCCAGACTCCCCAGCGGAATGCCGACTTCGCGGGCCAGCCGGGCGGTGGATTCCGATGTGGGAATGCCGATCATTTTCAATCCCTGCTCGCGCACGCGTTTACCCAGCATCCGGACAAATGCGTGCGATGCTTTCCCGCTGCCCAAACCCACCGCCTGCCCGTTACTGATAAGCTCCGCCGCCTTCGCGCCGATGGTGCTTAACTGTTCTGGTGTTGCAATCTGACCGGCTTGCGTCATGGAATATCCTTCTGAATCAATACATGTCAATTGATTTATGTCTCATTTAACACAACAGCGGCATCTGCTTTCGCCGCTTCCTGACAATGCAGGCTCTGTCCGTCGCTGCGTGAAAAATCAATAATATGCAGTTCCGCACGTGGTTGGTCGTAATAGCGATCAACACTCGCGTGAACCACCATATCCAGCATCATGCCGGGAACCAGTAGCGGCTCGGCTTGCCCCAGTCTGAATCCCACCGCCCGCACGGACCGGCCATCGCCTTTCAATTGCAGGATCATGTGGGCGCCGCGGGCACCCATGCGGCGCGGTGGGGCTGCTACCTGCAAACCCCGAACAAGAAACTTCGGTTTGGGATTTCCGCAGCCGAACGGCGCCAGCGCTTCAAGTTCGGAAAACGCCTGAAAATCAATGTCCGAATGATCCAGCTCGCCGTCGATTTCAAATACCGGTTCCATCCCGCCAGCCGGTGGCTTATCAGCGGCGTATGCGCAAAATCTGGCAATAAATGCTTCCAGATGTGCCGGCCGCAGTTTGATGCCGCCGGCCGCCGCATGTCCGCCACCGCTGATCAACAGATCGCGGCAGTGATGAATCGCTTCATTTAGCGCAAAGCCTGGAACGCTTCTCCCGCTGCCGCTGATGACTTGCCCATCATCGGTAAGCACAAAGCTTGGCCGGTGGAACTGATCCACCAGCCGCGCTGCAACAATGCCCACCACGCCCGCGTGCCAATTCTTCCGGCACAGCACCAGCGCCGGCGGAAGTTCCGACATTTTGCGGACACTTTCACACGCTTCCGCGGTCATTTTGCGTTCTGTATTCTGCCGATCCTTATTCCGGGCCTCCAGATACTCCGCGATTTCCTCCGCCCGCGCCGGGTCCCGCGTGGTCAGCAATTCCACGGCCATATCCGCATGTCCCATTCGGCCGGCGGCATTGAGCCGCGGTCCAAGTGAATAGCCCACGGCGGTACCGTCGATGGCGCGGTTTTCAAAACCGGCCGCACGCACCAGTGCCTGAATTCCCAGAATATTGCAGCGCGACAACTGCTTGAGGCCGTAACTCGCCAGTATCCGATTTTCGCCGCGCAGCGGCATGACATCCGCGATGGTCGCCAGGGCCACCAGTGCGGTAAATTCGATCAGCATGGCCCGATATTCCGCGGATAATTTATCCGAACCGCACAGCCGCGCCGCCACCGCCCATGCCAGCTTATATGCCACGCCCGCTCCGCACAGATCCGTATTGCCCGATGTGCAGCCGTGCAGCCGCGGATGCGCAATACCGTGCGCCGGCGGCAACTGGTTTTCATACTCATGATGATCGGTAATGACAACGGTCATGCCCGCGTCGCGTCCGGCCTGCACCGCCTGTATTGCCGTAATGCCGCAGTCCACGGTCAACAGCACGCGCGTGCCGCGCCGGGCAATATCCTGCACCGCCTCGACCGATAATCCATAGCCCTCGTCAATGCGGTGCGGAATGTAAGTGTCAAATGGTGCGCCCGCGGCCTCAAGCAACCGGTACAGCATGGTGGTTCCGGTTATTCCGTCCACGTCATAATCGCCGTAAATGGTAATTTTCTGCTTTGTCTTCACCGCATGCGCAATGATATCTGCGCACGCGTCCAGACCGGGAACGCTTGGCGGCGGGAAAATATTCTTGAATTCCGGCTCCAGAAATTGCCGGGCCAGTTCCGCGGTGTTGATATTTCTTGTCAAAAGCAGCCGGGCGGTAAGCGGATGCCGCCCCAGGTTGCGCGCCAATGTCATCAGTTGCGTCTGATCCACCGCCGCCCGCGGCAGCACCCATTTACGCTTCAGAAAGCTGTAAGGCTCTGTGTGCTGCGAATTCAATACGGGGACCTCCGTGTCACGGCAACTTGGCCATCTGCGGCCGTTAAACGCTTACTGCCATCGATTGGTGAATATACTTGACCGCGTTTTCAAACAATTGCAGACCGTCCGGTGTCGCGGTGGCGGCAAGCCGGCTCCAGTACGGATGTTGCATGGACTCAATAAAGCGCTCCGGATGCGGCATAAGCCCCAATATCCGCCCGGTGATATCACATATTCCGGCAATTGCGCCGGCACTGCCATTGGGATTATCCGGAAAATCTTTCGCCGGCGTGCCATCTTCGGAAACGTAACGGAAAACAATCTGGTCATTGGCTTCAAGCGCTTCGGTAACCGCCGCATCGCGCACTGTGAACCGGCCCTCTCCATGGGCGATCGGTAACAACATCGATATGCCGGGTTCCAGCCATTTACATAATGATGATTGGGATTTCAGATGTACCCAGCGGTCTTCAAAGCGGGCCTGCGCATTGTGCGTAAGCGTGGCGGTAAAGATATCCGACGCATCAAACTGCGGCATCGGGCCGGGCAACATACCGGCTTTAACCAGAACTTGAAATCCATTGCAGATGCCCAGAATCATTTTGCCGTCGCGCACCCATTGCTGCAGCGGCGAGCGCAGATGATGCACCAGTTGATTGGCCAGAATTTTTCCGCTGGCAATATCATCTCCATACGAAAAACCGCCCGGAAAGCCTAAAATGTGATAATCCCCCAGTTGCCCCGGGGCCGCCAGCAGGCGGTTGATATGCACAACATCCACCGCCGCGCCGGCACGCTGAAACGCCAGTGCCAGTTCGCGGTCACAATTGGTCCCGGCGGTTCGCAGAAGCAGTACACGGACAGTTGATGATTCCATTGTAAAATCCTTTTCCAGCCTGCCGCATTATCGCATTGAATTGGTCAAAAACTCAAGTGCCCGCGGTTCCATTTTAACGCTCGGCCTTGTTTTCACGGTGAAATGGATAATCGCTGTGCCAATTGATCGCGTAACGCCCCGGCCAATTCGCTCCGCGGAACCCGCTGAACCCGGTGTTCGTCGATAATCAGGGCGGAGGGGTGCGGGCCATGCACCATTTCCAGCGTGTTGGCAACAATCACATCGGCCTGACTGTGCCGGCGGCTGGCTTGCGCAACGGCAATAAGCTCAGCTTCATCAAGGCCCACCTCCAATTTGAATTTAAACAGCAGCCCCTGGTAATTCCACGCCGTTCGGAACTGATCAATTATTTTCACGGTCGGTTTTCCGACCACGGCCAGAGCTTCGTGAGCGCTGGAAATTTTCGCCTTTTGCGCCTTCTGCACCACCCACACTTCCCGGTTTGAATCGCCGGTGCTTTCACGCGAAACAATGCTGTAAGCCCCGTCCGGGGCATAATCACTGACCGCCGCGGTCATAAACACCGCATCAAAGGTTTTCTTCGCCAGATGCCCGGCGATGCGCTGCATCAGATCGGCATGGCTTTCAAAATATTCCGCCGATATTCCCGTCTCCGCCCGCTTGGCCTGCAGCGCACGCAGATGCTCGGCGTTGCCGGTCAGCAGTGTTACATTCGCCAGTTCGCCCACAGCCATCGCTATTTCCAGCCCCGTCTGCCCGGTAAAGATATTGCTCCACCACCGCACAGAATCAATTTTCTCTCTGGTATTGCCGGCGGTGATCAGAACCTCGGGACGTGTCTTATTCATAACCCCATATTACCCCAAAATCCGCGCGGGATAAACGCGGGAAGCATCAACGCGCATTGGCATCCGTCAAACCGGTGGTATACTGCCCTCAGCAGGCATTGGCCGCCGTCGGTCCCAATAAGGATCGGCCCCGATCCATGCCCGCGGTTTCATGGCGAAAATACGATGCAATTGACCGAATTCAGTTCGTCCCGTACCCAGCGGCATAAGCAAAACAAATTCCCCGCGCCAACCGGAACCCGTTTTCACAGGATCAATCAACCTGAAACATGTCATACCCGGTATGATTCCAACGGCAGTTAAATTGGAACTTAACGATGTTCTCCATCAACTTCATTGAACCAGCACCCATGTCGGACAATGGATGGCCGTCTATGTATGGTAGGATTGTCGCTACTGACTTAGACGAGCGATTCTTATCGCCGATACATTACTGGGCCCCAGCGCTTTATTTAGAACAATGGCCGGCGGCCATTGATGAACTTTTTTCAGGATCGGATCATACGGTTCTGATAACATAGATTTGCTCGCCTGCTAATCCTGATTTCGGCTTCTGCTGGGTGCTTTACCGTGAGGGTGATTTAGTGTACCTGCAGAACCAAATGCTTTTTCCCGAGCAGTTGGCGAAAGCATTAGATTCCCGCAGTATCACGAAACTAGTCGGCCCAAGAAAAGTCGTGACTGAAGAAGGAGAACGAATTTCGGAATGGCAAACGACTATTGCAGATGTCCTCCATTTCCGGGCAATTGCAAAGCGGAATAGCCGCTCGCATGCGCCGTGAAAGTTTACAGTGAATTAATGAAATACTATGTTCAACGAAAAAGTGAATAACAATTGCCGAATAAATAATATGGTGGAACTGGCTGAGAAAACACTCAATCGCAAATCCGCCGGCAGCATTGGTTACGGCGGGGACTAATATGTGGGGATGGATCAATTCGAAAAGTTGTGGATCGGAACCGTGTGAACTCCGCTGGCACAACTGTGGATGGTTACACGTACAGTTGCCTCTGATCTTGCCAACTTCAATGTGACCGCAAATAATAACATGATGATAGAGAACGGGTTCATGCAAAAGTGCATTGGCAAAGATTGGGCATCCGGAGATTGATACAGTGCGTTTAGAAAGCCGAGCACCGGTGAATGGGCTGGCGGTAAGCCGCCCGGCCACTTCTAACGGTTTTGGCACTCTATCTGAGGAAAATATCAGTGGGATTGGATGCCGGGCAGGAATATTTACGCCCCAATTTCGTCGGGCCAGACATTCTCGGTATTGCCCAACTCAACCCAATGGCCAGGCGGCTGGGAGTTTCTCAAGGGGGTGCTTGGGCAACGCATTTACAAGCCCTAGGAGCAATGGACATGTTTCTAATATGGACAGTGTCAATTCTTCTGCTTCTGGCTTCGCTGATTTATGCTATAGCAAACGCTCGGATTGCCGTTCGCTGGTATGTGTGGAGAATTAGAGCTTCGTTGATTCCCTTCGTCGGGGGATTATCCGGCGCTATTGGCGTGATGCTGTTGCCGGTTGACGCGGTATGGCGATTCTGGTGGATTCCGCCGGTGGCTGATATTGGGTGTGCGGCGCTGCTTGCGTCCATTGTTGTTGCCGCCGCGAGGAGGTGGCTCGCGAGAAACCGCAAGTTTTAGTCGTATGCGGAAGCGCGGTAACCATTGGCTCCATTGCAGTGGCCCAGCGGATTGTGTGGCGACTAAAATTCATGGCAACGGAGATTCGAGCGGCTGTCAATCAGATGGTTGAATTCAAATATGTCGAGGAATGAAGACATTTTCAGTCGTGTGATCGCTTTAACGGCGATGCGGGCGCACACAGCACGCCCGGAGGTGGTGTGTCCTTGTTAAGCGGAGTATTGCGATGAACGCCTGCGCTTCAAGAAATTCACGCCGCGCGGCGCAAGGTGATTTGCGGTACCGGCGGATGACGCGCTCATCCCTGTCCCTCGGTGGGGGCGTCCGGGGCTTGAGCCCGGCGACTGGGTGATGAACGGGCCGGCAAGCTACTGGAACTATACGTTCTCGCTCAAGTGGCAGTGGCACCACGGCAATGAATTTGCCCCTTTTAGCTCGGGGCAAGAATTCGAGGTGCCAGGTTCGTCCGTGCAGTGGCCGCAGGGATGGGAAGCATGGAAGGGCATATTTGGTCAACGCCAATATTTTCCATGAACCACCCGGAGGAGAATAAAATGATTAACGAACTCCGTTGGTCGGTCGCCATTCTGTTCTTATTAGCGGGCGTTTGGGTGTCCTTGATGAATTGGGTAGTGTTTTGGACACTCTATATCAAGCGCACCAGAGCACCATCTTGGACCCCTCTTCTGGGCGGGTTGCTGGTGTCAATGTCCATCTTGCTCGCGCCGTTGCCCGACATTTGGTTGTGGGCTTGGATACCGTTTGTTCTGGACTGGGGTTCTGCACCCGGAATTGGATATACGGCCTGGTTTCATATAAGGCGAACTTGGAAGGAGTGAAGTGGCCCAACCGATCGTGCGGCGATAAAATTCATGTTAAGGACAACAGCGGTTACAATATTGAAGCAGGATTGGAAATCCCGATAGTGCAGGGGAACATCTTCGGGAACCGCTGATCACGGATCACGGATCAAAATATTTGAAGGAAAAGAGGGTCCATGGCAGCGGCGATTGAAACAATGCCAGCGGGTGTGCGACTCTGCAATCCGGATTTGGTATAATTATATATTGATTTTTGAGGAAGACATGTATGCGTAATGCAATAGTCATAGCGGGCCGGCTGGTGGGACCGCGCCGTGTGGAGCTTGATGAGCCGGCGGTGGACGTTGGGGCGGAGGTTGAGGTGATCATAAATTCGCGGCCTGCGGAACAAGGGGAGGACCGCAGCTTGGCGGCGTTCCTTGCCGGCCTTCCTTCCGGCGTGCGCAGCCGTGCAGATATTGATGGTCAGCTTCGATCGGAGCGAATCGCGTGGGAGCAAGGCGCATGAACCTTTACCTTGATGCCAGCGCCATCATCTATGGCATAGAAGGCGGCAGCGATTTGCGAAAGGCGGTTCTGACCCGGGTTGCGCAGGCGGAGAGCAGCGGCGGGGCCATCATGACATCCCGTCTTTCCCGGCTGGAATGCCGGGTTCGCCCGCTGCGCGAGGGCCAATCGGCGATGATTGCCCTATATGACGAGTTTTTCCTGCGTCGATCATTACATGTTGCGGACATTGGTGCCGCGGTGATTGACTTGGCGACGGATTTACGCGTCCGGTACGGAATGAAAACGCCCGATGCAATTCATATAGCCACCGCCATTGAATGCGGCGCGGATTTGATCCTGACGGGAGATCGAGCGATGTCCCGTTGCAAGGAAGTCAAGGTTGAACTCGTGTGAAGTGGCGTGGATCGGCCCAGGTGCGCCGTGAAAAGGCGATGGCTCCCGGCGGCGGCGTATACACCGTGCGCCAGGCTGGCGGCGGGGTGTTGCATTTTTACACGGTGCGCGAACGGCCGCGGGTTTCCACCCGCAGTTGAATGGTCGGAATCGGATTGCGTTGTTCTGTAATGCTGCCGAATGTGTTTGCTTTGCGTTCTTTGCGCATTTGCGGTAATGATCTCGGTGTTCTCGGAGAACTCTGCGGCTACCCCAAAGGCTCACCATTCTACGCAATATTGGGACAAGGGTTTCTTCGTGGCATTAGGCCTTGGGGCTGGAGGTGTCTCGGCGGGTGGCGATAGAATCTAGACATTAGAGGAGACGGAAAAATACGAACCGCGAAAGGCGCAAAGAACGCAAAGGATTCTTCGGGTAAATACCTGCTCTTTGTAGTAAAAATTCTTTTCCAAATGCAAAATGCCAAATGCTCAGCGCTCAATGCACCGAATCTGGGTAATCTGTGGAAAACCGTGCGTTGCTGCGACAATCAACGATTGCAGGCTTCTTGCACGTGTTTACATCGGCAGGGGCTGACGGAGGATTCCAAGCAAGAATTTTTGCTGGTGCGCCGGGGGACGTTCTGAACATACTGTCCAATACTGCATATACTGATCAATACTGGCCCATACTGTTACCGTGCCGTTGTGGTGCAAACCCCTATTGCAAGATGCTAAATGCCCAGTGCTCAATGCACCCAAGCTGATTAATCCTGGCAATCTGTGAATAACTTCACGCCGTCGATCCCGTTGAGTGATGCTTTTGCGGTAATCATCTCGGTGTCCCCTGTGAACTCTGTGGCAACCCCAACGGTTCACAAATCTGCGCAATCGGGGCAATCTGTGGATCGTCCCGTGCCACCTGTCCCGATTTCCGGAATCCGTAAGCTGAGATTTGGATCGTGCCGCTTTGGCGTATCCACCACCCCCGGCTCAACACGCACGCCGGGGCAGCAGATCAACGAGTATTTTGTCGGCAGCACGTTTGATGCGGGCGGAAATGACCTGCAATCAGCCGCAGGCATAAACAGGGGATCTCTGGAAAAAGCTTGATTTGCAGCCAATTGCAGATGTATGCAGTAATAGAAATAGCACCAATGTTCTCGGGACAGGAACGGAACAAACCCCGAAAACCCGTAAAATCCAGCGATTTCAAAATCGCCCACAGCATATTCCGCAGCAGTTGAGCCGGACGCCAACTTAGTCCTGGTCGCCCAGCGCTGGCCAGCACTGCCGGAGTATATCAGATTGGCGATCACGGCGCTGGTAGGGAGCATTGGGTAATGCTCATGCGTTCGACGTTTCCACGGCCGGAATTGTCTTGCCATAACGGCACGTTAACGGCATAATAACGGCATGAGTTTCGCGCCACATTACACCATATCGAGCCAGGTCGCACGCGATCTGATGCGGATCGAAGCCGCCCGAGCAATGGTGGCGGTTTTGCCGCTGAATGAGCGGGTGCTGGCGGGGCTGCGCCAAAGCGCCCGGCTGGTGTCCACGCATTATTCGACGCAGATTGAGGGTAATCGGCTTACGCCAGTCCAGGTCGAACAGGTCGTGATTCGCGGCGAGCGGATTCGTCAGCGGGAGCGGGACGAAAAAGAGGTCAAGGGCTACTATGCCGCCCTGGATTATGCCGAATCCTACGCGTCCGAACATTCGACCATCACCGAAATCTATATCCGCACCCTTCATGCCTTGGTAATGGCCGGGGGCAAGAAGCGATGGACGCCTACGCCGTATCGCGACGGACAGAACGTCATTCGGGATTCCAGCAGCGGCGGCATCATTTATATGCCTCCGGAGGCTGGCGACGTCTCGGCGCTGATGAAAGAGATGGTGGACTGGATCAACCGGCATGTCGCCGATGTGCCGATCCCGATCGTCGCCGCCATCGCTCATTATCAGTTCGCCACGATCCATCCGTACTATGATGGCAACGGCCGCGTCGCTCGCCTGCTGACCAACACGGTTCTGCATCAGCACGGCTACGGGCTGCGGGGCATCTACAACCTTGAGGAGTATTACGCCAGGAACCTGCGCGACTACTATGCGGCGCTCGATGTGGGCGACGGCCACAACTACTACCTGGGGCGGGCCGAGTCCGATATCAGCGGTTGGGTTGGATACTTCATCGCCGGCATGGCGGCATCGTTCGAAACAGTACGCGCGAAGATGCAGCAATCCACCCCCGCCGGCGACCGCTCGGATTGGATTCGCTCGCTGGACGCCCGCCAGCGCAGGGTGTTGCCCCTTTTTGATGAATGGGCCCAGATCACCACACCCCAGATCGCCGAGTTGCTGAAACTCTCGCCACGTGGCGCTCGCGCTTTGGCCCAGAGGTGGGTGCAGGACGGCTTCCTGGTAATCGCCAATCCTTCCAAGCGTGGCCGTACCTGCCGGCTAGCGCAGCCGTAGTCTTATCACGGCGCTGGTCACGAGTGGCGGGTAATGGAAGGCCAGTGCGACTGAATTATACCCTCCATTCGGCTTATCTCTTCGTCAGTCAGGGAGCCAAAGTGACCGCCGCGTTTGGCAGCCGACAGGCGACCATGATTCTGAAGGCAGCAGCGAATAAACAAATCAATCTGACGATCCGGCATGTCCACAACGGCCTGCATCGCAGCCTTCGCTCGGCCGTAACCAGCCAGGAAAGCAAGCTCTTCGCTTAATTCCGTCTCGATAGTTCGGGCGATAAAACCGAATAGCGCTTCCGCCTGCGCCGTCATGTCGATGAAGCGATACCAAACCGCCGTGTTGTTTTTAACAGTCATCCGTCCTTCTGCATCAAGCGCATACTCGATCAACGGTGCCAGCGGACGGGAGAAAGCTTCCAGCGAAGCGTCATAGGCAGCGGGATCTTTCAGCATGGACGCGGACACTGGAAACATCAACCCTGGCGGCGTATAGCCGCGGCGGGCCAGGATGTTGTGAATCAGGAAACGATGGATACGACCATTGCCATCCTCGAACGGATGCACGAAAACAAACCCATACGCCATGGTGGCGGCATGGATCACAGGGTGAATGCCGGCTCCATCCATGCGCCGATGGGCCGCAATCAACCCGGCCATCAGGCTGGCGACGTCAGCGGGTCTGGGGCAGACAAAGTGAATCCGCTCCCGCCCCATGGCCACGGTTTCGCCTACGTAATTCTGCGAGGCGCGGTAATCCGGGGCGGCAAAACGAGGATCAACAATCCGATTCTGCAACTCCAGCAACCGTGATTTCTCGCCAAAGTCATCTTTTTCCGCCAGTTGCAGCAGCGCAACGAACCGTTCGGTGCGGTTGGCGTCAGGTGTGATGTGCTCGATTTCAAAGGATGACTTCGTTTCCTTTGTGTACAGATAACTCAGTGCCCGCCGGATAAGTTCTGGCGGATAGGCAGCCACCATCTTTTGGCATCGTGTTTTGAAATCGGTGTCCAGGTATCGCTGGATTGTTTCGGTGCGCCGTACGACCGGGCAGAATCGTCCATCCCCAAGCAGGTTGTCATGGATACATTGCCGTGGAATGGGTTTGGCGGCATCGGCGGTTATGTATGCGTCTGCGTCCAGCAGAGGGACATAGCTGCATCGTTTCACATCGTTCAGGGGAAGTTTTTCCCCCGTGAACAATTCATACAAATACCAGATACGCCGAGCGTATTTGCCGGTGGGTTTGCTTCCGACGTAAGATGCAATTTGAGAAGCGCCAGCTGCGCTGAAGATACGCGCGAGGATCGCCAGATTCACCCCATCATATTTGAGCGCGAATTCGAGGTGATCGGCCAGGGCATCGCCTGGCCAGTACCGGGCAGTAAAGGTTTCGCGTACGATACCGCCTTCGGTTTCGATACGATGCCCTCCACTAGAGGCGACCATGGATTCGTGCCAGTGTGGTATCGCCGCAATGTCCAGCATTTTGACGAGGGCAGCATAACCAGCCGGGCGAACGCTTTGGTTGTCTTGAAAATCACTATTAACCATGCAATTTCCGTGAAAAGCAAACGCAGTATGGGATTATTGCACGCAGAATGTCACATTGCAAGAAAAACAATCGCGGATTCGGAAATCGTTTCGTATGGGCCAGCTCATGCACAGCTCCGGGGGGGGGCGGGCAAATTTTCATTCCACTGGAGGCGGCGCAACGGCTGGCATACCGGCTACCACAATTTCGTCAAAGCCGGGCGGCAGGAAGTCAAGGGACTTCCGGCGGCGGGCGCAATGCACCTTGCGCCCTTGAAGGCGCGCTCCTGGCTCGACCTGACCCGGCGTCAGAGCAACGGCGAGCGGATTGACAGTAAGGCGATCAAGAAGCACAAGAACGATATCCTCCGATTATTCCAGATTCTCGATCCCACGACTGCCCCTGCCGCCCTCGATGCCGTCGAGAAAGACCTTCGCGACTTCATTATGCGTATGCGCGGCGAGGACGTTGACCTCAAAGCCCTGGGGTTTCTTGGTGGCATGCGCAATAGCGTGCCGGCGGAACTCACCACGATGTTTCGTCTTGGCTGATCCCCGGACATGTTTAATAATTGTGGACATCCACCAATATCCGATCTTGCTGGCTCAAAGGTTCCAACACACCTCATCTTCTATTGAGTGGCGGCATGAATAGCGTTGGCGGCACATGCAGGCGCATCCGGCAGCGGATAAAAATTCGACTTCGTTGTGTAATGCGCAGAATATGGTAACCGCGGCAATTGAAAAATCCCGAAACGTGCGTGAAGCTGGCGAAACCCTGCGTTCTTTCCCACCTCAACATACCTCCGTTTCCTCCTTGTAAATAACCGTAAATAAAAAGGATCAGAGAGGAGTGTTTTTCTTACAAAGAGGTACAGGAGGTGGGGGAGAAAGTTCAGAGATATTGCCAAACATTGTGGATTGGCTAAATCAGGCGGGTGACCCCCTGGCTCCATTTTCGAATTTGGTTCCTGCCAATACATCCGCAATTAATTCCGAGCCATTAAGTCTCTGAAAGCTCTTTCTGGCAGGCCGTCGCGGCGCGGATACGGGGGGGGCGTCAACGAGTCCCGGCGCGCCGGGAAACAACGTTTCTCGGCACACGGGACAGGTACTGAATCTACTGACCAGCCACTGTAATCGTGCCTTCGTGGCGACAACCCTTTTTATTCACAAAGAGGCCGAAAGAAATTACCAACCGCAAAGAAACGAAAGGACGCAAAGAATTGTTCAGGCAAATATTTTGTCTTTGTGGCTTTGGGTCCTTGTGGTGGAAAGCGTTTTTTGTTCACAAGGAGGGAGCAGAGGGCGACTCGGCGAGCAACGACCAACGAGTAACGAGCAACGAGCAACGAGCAGTTATTCCCGGCACGCGGGGACAGGTACTGAACATACTGTCCAATACTGCATATACTGACCAATGCTGATCAATACTGGCCAATACTGTTAACGTGCCGTTGTGGTGCAAACCCCTATTGCAAGATGCTAAATGCCCAGTGCTCTATGCACCCAAGGTGATTAATCCCGGCAATCTGTGGACAAGGACTTCTTCGTGGCATTAGGCCTTGGGGCTGGAAGGCCTTTTTGTTTCACAAGGGGGAAGCCGAGGGAACCTCAATGACCAGTGATCCATGATCCCGGCGGCTGGGTGTACCATGTACGCTCCGGCGGTGCCAGGGTGCTGCATTTTAGATCGTGCGCGGACGGCCGCGGGTTTCCACCGCGCGGCTGCGTGGTCGGAATCAGATTGCGTTGTACCGCAGTGGTGCGGCAACCAATTGCTTTTGCGGTAATGGTCTCGGTGTCCCCTGTGAACTCTGTGGCAACCCCCGTGGTTTACAACCCCTCGCAATCTGTGAATTGTATCGTGGGCGGTCGGCGCGGTGAGAATATCGGGTGACAGAGGTTAAATTCCCGGAATATCGCAATGCGGTACCGCTGTTGCTCCCGCACGCAACGGAAAGCAGCGGGGCTTGGGAATACCA
>JAJZJL010000066.1 GCA_021810145.1 Planctomycetota bacterium
GGATGCGATCGGAACCTGGTAAAGGTCAGTACCCCTCGTATGAAGCGAACCGTACGGAATTTCTTAAATATTTCCAAATATTTTCCGATTTTGTCGAGGAAAGGGAACTTGGACCATTAACACCCAGTCCGTGCGAGGTCACTTACGTGAACCGCATTACCATTGAAGACGGCGATTTGAACAAAACGTTTCGCGCCTGCTTTCCGAGCCTGGCGGTGAGGCATTCAACCGATTTTTTGCCGGGAAGTGACAGCACGGGGTACATGGCATCCTTTCCCATAGCCGGGAATTATGGGCGTATGCATGTAATGATTAATGGGCCGGTCAAGCTGGACGCTGGCGACGTGGTAATAGATTTCCGCCTTACCGCCCGGGGTGCGCCAAGGGGCGCAGCCGGTGGCCAGATCGTGAATTGGCTGGACTTGGGACGAGAGTGGGTGGTTAGGGGCTTTCACTGCCTCACCAGTGAAGAAATGCACCGGAAATGGGGATACAAGCATGAGTGAATTGGCATCGGACCAACAACTGACCGCGCGGAGCGACGGCTCGTTAACATGGCCTTCGTTAACTACGCCCAGCAGAGCTTTGCTGACCGACACTGTTTCGCTCCAACCGGCTTCAGCGCCGGCGTCGACCTGGCGAAACAATGTACTGCAGCAGCTTCGTCAACTGGGCTCGCTGGCACCAAATTGGGACGGCGAGGGCGGATTGGTTCCCAAGGTGGATATTTTGAATTCTGCCGCAGGTCTGGTTGATGAAATACTGCGGCACGCGCCTTCGTTAGCTGAACCGTACGTCCGCCCCACGCCCGATGGAGGCATCCTGCTGGCATGGCAAAACGAAAGCAGCGGGGAGGATATTGAAGTGGAGCTTGAGACACCGGGCATTGCCACTTTCGTATACAGCGGGAGTGGCAAGGCGGGGTTTGTGCAGGGTATTATCTGCCATGATGGCCGCCCGCTCCAGGAGGATGATTTGATTTTTCTTAAGCTTCTGCCCCGGTTCATTTCTTTGTAACCATCGGAGAACCGCTCTATGGCGGGAGCCGTGACAGATGCTGATGAAACCGTTCTGCTACGGCACATTCCCGGCGGGACGCTCTACCAGGGAAAGCCTCCGCCCAGGATAACAAGCGAAAATTTTAAGCTACGCAGAAACAGGGTCACGGGAGAACTTGAGGACGGCATCTCGGTCAGCCAAGCCACCCTTGAAAGTCTGCCCTCCAGCGCCCAAAGGGTGCTTGACCTTCGCAGAACGGGGCCGGATTCTCGAGTCGGTTATGCCCGCAGGCAGGCAATTGAATCGGCAGGATTTACAGTTCATGAAGATCCGACTTTGGACGATGCGGCACATTGTCTTATCAAATCCGCATCCACCCGACTGGAGGATCACGCGGGGAGGAAAAAATTGGCCGGGTTGTTTTGCTGGGTGTAGAGCGAATTATAACAAGCATGACGGTACCGGGCTTGTATGGATAATCGGTAACGAACCGGGACGTTGGTCAAATTGGTGCGGGAATTTCGACGGACGCTGGTGGGTGAAATCGGTTTCAGCAGGGTAAGACGGGGATTTACGGTTGCCATGCTTCGGGGAAGAATGGGCGGCGCTGGACATTTTGTGTCCCGGAAGAATTATTTCATACTCGAAAACGGCATTCGGGCCACGGCACAGACCCCGCCGGGGAGGCTCCATGCCGCAATTCTATTCGCGCTTTTTTACCTCTTGCGCTTGCCAGAATGGCCATTCCGTGCTATCTAAAGCAGCGGTCCGGGACTTGCTATCCACCGGCAATAGCCGGGGCGGCCTGGGTTGATCCTTTGGAAGGAGCCTTTCCGTGCGAAAAAGTTCGTTATTGTCGGCTGGATTGGGAACAATTGCGGCGCTGGTACTGGCCTTGGGTGTGGGCGGATGCGCTAAAAATCAGAACCAGATGAACGGCCCATCGCTATACGAACAACTTGGCGGCCAATCCGGAATTACCACGGTGGTCCACGCCTTTCTGATTAACGTCGGAAAAGATAATCGGATTAACTCCGACTTCGCGCACGCGAACCTGGCGCATCTGCAAACGCAACTGGTTGCATACATCGGAGAAAAATCCGGTGGCCCGCAAATTTACACCGGACCGGATATGTATCAGGCCCACAAAGGCATGAATATCACCGATGCCCAGTGGAACGCCTTTGTGCAGGACCTCGGGACCACATTAAAACAGGAAAAGGTGCCGGAAATGGCCCAGGCTGAATTACTGGGCATTCTTATGCCCAAGAAATCCGAAATTGTCGGCCACTGATACGAGCGCAGCCTGAACAATTGACTCAAAAAGGCCGGACCCTACCGGCCTTTTTTTGTGCTCTGATGCGCCGGGCTGAATCTGTTTGCCGGCAGTTTATACATCAGTGGTGCTAAACTCGCCTGCCGCGGCACTGGCAGGAAATGAGAATCGGCAGACCAGAGACCGTCATGTTGAATGGGAAATTGTCATTGCGTTCGCGGCATGTGCCGGGCGGTTTGTTTTTCGGCCCGCCGGCCTGGGACGCACCGGTCTGGCCGGCGCATGACAACGCCAACGGTTCCCCGCCAACGGAACTGCCGACAACAAGTGCCTCACTGCGGGAGTTGCTGCTGCGGCTGAAGCTGACCAGCCAGGACCTTTGGACGCCCGCACTGCTGCATCAACTGACATCGCCGGCGATTCAGGATGTCGTTCTTAATCTCATTGCTCCGCAGCCGGAATCGATCTTGCCGCGCGTATTAAGTGAATTTGAATTGCCGCGGCTGGTGGCGGGATTGAACCTGGTGCGGCGGTGTGTATCAGCGGTCAGGACAAGGCTGGCGATTCCGCGGGAGGAAGGGGAATTGCGCTATCAATGGCGCAAGGCGGCAAAAGCCAATGGGTTTACCATTCATTCACTGATCAACCGATATCCGCTGGGCCATCCGAGCATCTTATTGCGATCCCTGCTGGGCTTGAAGCTCCAGCCGGGCGCATCTCCCGCCGATTTGGGCGTTGTGTTGCTGGACCCCATGACCTGCTGGTTACTGGGATGCTGGATTGAATTTGGAACTCAGCCGCAGTGGCGCCCGGTGGAACTCTTCACGCACAACGCCACACCCAGAGTCATTGCCGCCAATATTGGACAATCTCTGGCCCGGGTTCTTTCCGACGCCGGGATCAGCCATCAGAACCGGCAATGTATTATCAACGGCATGATGGCCGGACAATTGGTGGATCCGGAAAAAACCGTCCTGGAACCATCCATTCGCACCATATCCATCCGGCCCGTGCCGATAGCGGAAGATACGGTTGATTGCATCCGCTGCGGCTGGTGTGTAAGCGCATGCCCCGCCGGGTTGAATCCCGCCGGGTTGATGGCACAGGTGCGGATGATTGACAGTTTACCGGCTATTTCCGCACAAGAAGCATCGATGTGCATTGATTGCGGATTGTGCAGCTATGTCTGTCCATCGCGCCTGCCTCTGGCGATAACCATTCACTCGTTGAAAGCCGCCGTCGGACCGGATCATCGACCAGGAGTGCCGGCATGATTGCTAAACACACTGCTGGTGAACAGGCCTTCGCAACATCGGACAAAATCACATCCGACAGCAGCGCCTGTTGCGAAAGACCGTTTCTTCTGTGGCCGGTATCGCGGCGGGAATTTTATCAAACCATCAGCGTGTCGGTACTTCTGCCGCTGCTGTGGGGCATTGCCGTATTTGGATTCCGGGCGTCACTGATTATTCTGTCCACTTTGCTTGCGGCGGCAGTTACGCACTTTCTGCTGGCCCGCTTTACCGCGCGCGGCCAATTATTAACCTGGAATCATACAATGGCGTACGCGATGATCTGTTCCGGTCTGACCGCGCCGCTGGTTGCCTGGTATTGGGCTTTGGCCATGGGCGCAAGCGTGGTAATCCTGATCTGGATCGCCGGCTTACCCGGCAAGCAACGCTTTCATATCGGCCTGTTGGTACCGCTGGCCCTGACCGCGATATTGCCACTGGCCGGCCGCTGGCCCGTGCTGGTGCTGGATCATCTGACAATTGGTGACATCGGAAAGGCCATACCCGCACAGATATACCGCTGGCCGCAACAATCACCGCGACGAGGTGCTGACGCCGTATTGCTGCCGCGGCCTGAACAGGTCATCGAGCAAACATTGAAGCAAATTGGCGGCGATCCAACCGGACTTCGGTCCCGCATTGCGTTACGGAACATGTTTGCCTTGAATTTGCCATCGCCACCGACGCTTCTGCTCGGTGGCGTGCCGGGCCGGATTGGCACGGTCGGGATTTTTGCGATTATTATTGCGGGCCTGTATCTGTCTTACCGCCATATTCTCCCTCCGGATGCCTGGGCATTGTTTCTAATTGCGGTATTGGCGGGGTTGATTTTCGGCCCCTTGTCACCGCAGGTACTGCATCATGAGTTTTGGCAGAGTATTGGCGGATTATGGTATCTGCCGCCGGAACGAGCCATAGCACTGTTACTGTATGAACTGTGCAGTTCAGATTTTCTGTTTGCATCGGTATTTATCTTGGCGCTACCCGGTACGCTTCCCATTGAACCATTGGCCCGGAAAGTGTTTTTGGTGTTGGCGGGCATCGCGGCGGCATTGTTGCATCGAATGGCCATTCCGCTGCCTCCGGCAACAACGGCGTTGCTGCTGCTGCAGCCCATCGCCCCCGCCCTGGACATGCTGTTGCACCGCCACTCCTGGCTATTGGATTAAAAAAAAGCAAATTTGGCCCCCAACGGCAAGGCCGAGATCCACTATTTCGCAAAAATCAATTTTACGAAAAAATGGAAAAATTGTTATCAGAAAAGCATGTTAATCCGATAATCAAATAGAGCTGCTACAATAGGAACAGGTTGTGTGCAGCAGGCGGCATTTATTACAGTTCCTTATTGGCGTTGCCGCAGACTTGAGGCATTAAGGGTGTTACGGTCGATGCGAGCCATGTAAAAAAGATGAATGGCACACAGTTGCCCGCAATTATCCTGATCATTTGAGTAAAAACGGGAAGTAATTCCCGTATAAAATGCCAGCCAATAACCGAAAGATAGACGGCGTGTCAGGTTTTTGGAAGCTCCGGATTTGGCTGGATGCGTGATATTCCACTCTGGTGCAGCTTCAGGCCACATGAATCTGCTGCGGGGTGCCTTCTGAGGATGGGCCATGGGGATAATCAGTGAGTTGCAGGACCGCAGAAGCGGAGAGAGCGATATTTTACTGCAAATATTTAACCAAAGCCCGGCCATTGAATATCTCCTGGATCCGGAAAATGGACAAATTGTTGATGCCAATGATGCCGCATGTAAATTCTGGGGCTTTCCGCGCCAGAAGATACAGACCATGCGCATCTGGGAAATTAACACATCGGGCCGCAAGAAAATAGAGGAGCAATTTACTGAAACCAAAAATGGCATCTCTTATTTTTATCAGTGCCAGCACCGCATTGCATCCGGCGAATTTCGAGATGTCGAAGTCTACGTTAACCCGATCAATGTTCAAGGCCGAACGCTGAACCTGATTATTGCCCATGATGTAACGGACCGGCGGCGCACGGAGGAATCCTTGCATTTGGCACAGCGAGCGCTGGCTGCGGCACCGGTGGGAATTCTCATCGCCGACGCGCAACAGCCGGATTTGCCGATCATCTATGCGAATCCGACCTTTGAACAATTGACCGGCTACTCACAAGCTGAGGTACTCGGGCGAAACTGTCGTTTTCTCCAAGGCCCTCAACGCGATCAACCGGAAATTCAACAAGTACGCACCGCGTTAAAAGAGGGTCGGATTTGTGAAGTAACGCTTCGGAATTTCAAAAAAGACGGAACAATGTTCTGGAATCAACTGCATATTGCTCCGGTGCGCAATGACGCCGGCACAATCACACATTTTATCGGCGCACAAAAAGACGTATCGAGCTATGTAGCGGCCAATGCCCGCATTGATCAACTCGCTTTTTATGACGCCTTAACGGAATTGCCGAACCGCCGGCTGTTTCTGGATCGGCTGGCCAACTGTGTTTCCATCGCGCAGCGCAACAATGTTTTTGGCGCGGTGGTATTTATTGATCTTGATAACTTCAAAAATCTTAACGATGCCGAGGGGCATGAAATAGGCGATGAACTTTTACGGGAAATGGCCCAGCGGCTGCGGCAAGCCCTGCGCCAGGAAGATACGGTCAGCCGGTTGGGCGGCGATGAGTTTGTGCTGCTGCTTCCGGCGCTATCCGACGATTCTGACATTTCCGCGCATATGGTCCAGACGGCAATCGCCCGAATCCAGAAAACAATCTGCGAACCCGTGGTCATAGGCACGCTGCAGCATCAGATAGCCGCCAGCATCGGTGTCACGCTTTTTCCCAAGGGTGCTGAATCGGCATCCGATCTGCTCAAGCAGGCGGATACCGCCATGTACCGAGCAAAGGCGGCCGGGCGTAACAGCGTCTGCTACTTTGAACCCACCATGCAGGCTGCCGTCAGCGCCAGACTTAATATTGAACATGATTTGCGCGATGCGATGGAACGGCAGGATTTTCGCATGTTCCTGCAGGGGCAGGTTGATGCGGCGGGAACCGTAATCGGGGCGGAAGCGCTAATCCGCTGGCATAACAAGGAAGGTGGACTGATTTCCCCGATGGCCTTTATACCCGTGGCGGAAGATACCGGGCTGATTGTTCCGATGGGCGAATGGATGCTCCGGCAGGCCTGCCGCGCCATTAAACAACTGGAAGACGCCGGGCGGCCCATTCGCATCGCGGTTAATGTCAGTCCGCGACAATTTCGCAAAACGGACTTCCGGGATCGCGTTGCGGAGATACTGCGGGAAACCGGGGCCAATGGAAATCTGCTGACGCTGGAAATCACCGAAGCGGTGGTTTTTGATAATCTTAATGAAGCGATCTCCAAAATGCGGGAGCTGAAAAAACTCGGCGTTCATTTTTCGATTGATGATTTCGGCACGGGATATTCCTCACTGGCGTATTTGAAGAAACTGCCCCTGACGGAATTAAAAATCGACAAGTCATTTATTCAGGACGCCCCCACCGATATGAACGATGCATCATTGGTTGAAGCCATTCTCGCGGTTGCCAGTCACCATGGGCTGCAGGTTGTTGCGGAGGGCGTGGAAACGCCCCAGCACGTGGAATTTCTCAAGGAGCGAGGATGTCCCCTGTTTCAGGGATACTATTTCGGCCGGCCCGTGCCCGGCGAGGAATTCGTCAACCAACTGCTGAAAACCTGATCCCGCCGCCGCCCCCACTTCCGATATTGATACCTGCGCATGAAATCATGCTTCCGGCAGTGTAACAGGCGGGTGGGCCGGAAATCATTGCATCAGCCGGGAGAACTTGGGATATAGGCGGTGGCCACATTTGTAAATTCGACAATCTGGCGTTGCACCCAGGTCTGATCACGGTTCAACGCCGACGCCATGACGGCGGCGATTCTCGGTGCCGCGGCCATGGCGGAGCGGGCATCCAGCAGCAGCAGTCGCGTGCGGCGGGCTAAAATGTCATCAACCGTGCGGGCCATTTCATGACGGACGAAATGATTAATCTCAGCGGAGGTGATCGATGCCGCATCGGTTAACCGATGGTCTTGAATCGGAGAGACCGGTTCATGGGTGATGCCCGCGGTCACGGTGGCAGTTGGGGTATGCGTCTGTGAGCCGCAGATTTTCAGCGTTCGCGTAACGCATTTCCGGGGCTGTAAACCGCCAACGCCAATGGCATGATCCACAGCATCTTCGGCCATGCGCCGATACGTTGTCCATTTTCCACCGGCGATTGTCAACAGGCCACCGGCACTGATCTCAATGGTATGATCGCGGGACAACGCGGCGGTATTGGTGCCATGTGGGGCTTTCACCAATGGCCGAATTCCGGCAAACATGCTCAGGATGTCGCCGCGCTTGGGTTCATGAGCCAGATACTGCCCGGCGGTTGTGAGTATAAAATCAATCTCCACATCCTGCGGCGAGGGTTCCAAGGCAACGTCCTTCACCGCCGTGTCGGTGGTGCCTAACAAGGTCCGGTTGTGCCAGGGAACCGCAAACATCACGCGGCCATCGGATGTATGCGGCACCATAATGGCGGCATCGCCGGGAAGAAATGATTTATCCAGCACCAGATGCACACCCTGGCTTGGTTCAATGATCGTTTCCACCGTCGGGTCATCCATTCGCCGCAACCGATCGCTGAAGGCTCCCGTGGCATTGATCACACAACGTGCCACAACATCGCAGGATTGGCCGGTTTCGCCGTCGGCAAATGCCAGTGCTTGAATCTTGCCGGCGGCATTACGCCGCAGGCCGGTAACCGGGGCGTAATTCAACAGCACCGCGCCAAGGGCAGCAGCGGTATTTGCCAGATCCATCAACAGTCGGGCGTCGTCAAATTGTCCATCATGATAGAGCACCCCGCCGCGAAGACCCGCCGTTTTCAGTGTTGGAATGTGCTGCAGAACCTCGGCCCGCGTTAAGTGGCGCGATTTTCCAAATCCATATTTGCCGGCCAGCATGTCATAGGCCTTTAACCCGATGCCGTAAAAGGGGGCTTCCCACCATTGATAATTCGGCACCACAAAAGTCAGATCATGCACCAGGTGCGGAGCGTTGGCGCGCAGCAGACCGCGTTCATGCAGAGCTTCTGTAACCAGCGTAACATTGCCCTGCTGCAGATACCGCACGCCGCCATGCACCAGTTTGGTGGATCGACTGCTGGTGCCTTTGCCAAAGTCGCTTTGTTCCAGCAGGCATACCGCATATCCGCGTGAAGCCGCATCAACGGCGATGCCCACGCCAGTGGCTCCGCCGCCGATAACCGCGATGTCCCAGGGTTCGCGCCGCGTGATGATACGCCGCAATGACACATCTCTATCCATCGATATAATCCATCGGCCATTGCCTGCGCATTTATCCGTGCTCTTCCCAATCACGTGAGCGGGCCACAGCCTTCTTCCATCGGCGGCGGCGAAATTGCACTTCATCAGCGCTCATCCGCGGCTCAAAGATACGATCCAGCGCCCAGTGCCGGGCAATGTCGGCAGGCGTTTCCCAGAAGTGCACGGCCAACCCCGCAAGATAGGCCGCACCCAGTGCGGTAGTTTCGGTAACCTGCGGCCGCAAAACCGGTACGGCCAGCAAATCCGCTTGAAACTGCATCAATAAATTATTAGCCGACGCCCCGCCATCCACCCGCAATTCGGTCACAGGCCGGCCGGAATCCTGCCGCATGGATTCCAGCAGGTCCGCACTTTGATGGGCAATGCTCTCCAAGGCCGCGCGGGCAATGTGGGCGGCGGTTGTTCCGCGTGTCAAACCCAGGATAGATCCGCGGGCGTACGCATCCCAATAGGGGGAACCCAGTCCGGCGAATGCCGGTACAAAATAAACGCCGCCGGAATCAGGCACACTGGCCGCCAGCGTTTCAATCTGCGTGCTGGATTCAATAATACCCAGGGAATCGCGCAGCCATTGCACCACCGCACCACCGATAAAAACACTCCCTTCCAGCGCGTAATCCGTTGTGCCGCCGATCTTCCAGGCAATGGTGGATAAAAGCGCATGATGGGAGGGCTGCGGCTTATTGCCGATGTTCATCAGCAGAAAGCAGCCGGTACCGTATGTATTTTTTGCTGAGCCGGCGGAGAAACAGGTTTGACCAAATAGCGCAGCCTGCTGATCACCGGCGACGCCGGCAATTGGAATCGGCGCTCCCAGTATATCTCCGGCGGTATGGCCGAACAGTTCCGAGCTTGACCGCACCACCGGCAAAACCGATTGCGGTATGTCCATCAATGCCAGAAGCTCATGATCCCACTGGCCGCTGTGAATATTAAAAAGCATGGTGCGGGACGCGTTGGACACATCCGTTGCGTGAACCGCCCCGCCGGTAAGGTTCCAAAGCAACCATGAGTCCACTGTGCCAAAGGCCAATTCTCCGCGTGCGGCCATATCCCGGGCACCAGGTACGTGATCAAGTATCCAGCGCAATTTACCCGCGGAAAAATAAGGGTCAATAATCAAACCGGTTTTGCGCGCCACCAGATCGGCGTGACCGGCGGATTTCAGCGCTTCACAAAATGCCGCCGTGCGGCGGTCCTGCCAGACAATGGCATTATAAATCGGAATTCCCGTCTTACGGCTCCATACCAGCGTGGTTTCCCGCTGATTGGTAATGCCAATACCGGCGATATCAGATGGAGCAATATGGGCCTGGCGGATGGCCTGACGGGCGGTGGCCAGTTGCGTGCGCCATATTTCCCGCGGATCATGTTCCACCGCGCCGGGCTGGGGAAACAGCGGGGGGAGTTCCATTTGCGCCATGGCCACCGATCGCCCGTTGTGATCAAACACAATAGCGCGTGAACTCGTGGTTCCCTGATCCAGTGCCAGAATCACTTTCATCGGATTCCCATCACAGATCACCAGTCTGCGACTTACTGCGGCGAACCGCCACCGCGGCAACGGTGCCGCGGCATTATGCCTCAGCCGGAATGGCCGCCGTTTTTTCCACCACAAACTCCGGCCAATCGGCGTTATCCCAGCCTACACGGCTGCCCGGTGGATAATCTGTGGCCTGCTGATGCGGCGGCAACTGCACATGGGTTTCATACGCGGTCTGGACCAGCAGCGAATTTTCAGCGGCATTGAGCTTTAGCACCAACCCCTGCATCCGCCTTGGCCGGCCAAACAGCGGCTCAACATAATTCCCGCCCTGACTGACTGCTTCCATTTTCCGGGCTGGCGCATGGATGCTTCCCGTAACGCGTTTACCAACAACCAGTTCCGCAGCCGACGAACACTTGAAAGTGTTGCGATAATTTGCGTTCGGCGTTTTCAGCGTTACCAGATCGTTTTCAATACTCTCAACAATAAATTTCATTCTGCGTACTCCAATATCGCAAGAATTATAAGCCCGAAACCCCCGGGCGGCCAATGGCCGATGCGATAATCGCAACCGAAGGGGCCTGCGACACCTTGCGCCCACCGGGCGACGAAGCTGACGCCTGCGTTTACAGTGAAACCCTGCGCCGCACCAATCCACGGGTGGATAAATCCACCGGCCAACAGTAATACTGCGGCGGGTATCCGCTGTGGTGAGCTGGACTGATTCCTTTTGGTGTAATGGGGCGGACCGCGGATGCGGCAAATTGTGATTCGACTGATATTACGATTGATGCAACAGGGCAAGCACCCGGCGTAATGCGTCCAGGGGCAGGCCCATCACATTGGAATATTCGCCGGATATTAACTTTACAAAGGGGTCGTCGGGCGAATCCTGAATGCCATAGGCACCGGCTTTACCCCGCCAGAGATTTGAATCCAGATAGGTCCGCAGTTGACGTTCCGAGAGTTTTTTCATGCGGCAGATTGACACCACGGATTCCATCCGGCATTCCGCGCCGCGTAACACAACAAGTCCGGTGATCACCTCATGAGTGGTTCCGGAAAGACTCCGGAGAATAGCTTCCGCGTGACGCCGGTTGGCGGCCTTGTTAATGATGCGGCTGTCATGCACGACAATGGTATCGGCACCGATGATCGTGGCTCTGGATTTCACAGTGCCGGCAACGCTCTGAGCCTTGCGTAAAGCCAGGGATACAGGCCACACGCGAATGGGAACACTGGCGGGACGCCGCGAGGGTTCAGGCAGGGCGCTTCTGGCCACGCGGAATTCATAACCCGCCTGACGCATTAATTCCGCCCGGCGCGGCGACGCACTGGCCAGCACCAGTTCCGGAAATCCCCGACCGGCGGTTATGACGTCAGAAGCGTTTGAATTTTGTTCCATACAGTCTCCACGGAAAGCGATTGTAATGTGGCGCTGCGATCTTGCATGTTGGAATCGCGGTAGTCGCCGGATTGCTTAAAATGCAGCACATGTTCCAACTGGCCATAAGGTCCCACTGAGGCCGGATCCGTAGGCCCGTATAATCCCACCAGTAAGCGGCCCAGTGCGGCCGCAACATGCAGCGGCCCGCTGTCATTTCCAATGACGATCCGGCATAAGGAAATGGCGGCAATTAATTCCGCCAGATTTGTATTACCCGCAAGATTGATCGCCTCAACATCTGATTGCTCAACAACCTGTCGGCACAGGTCCTTTTCGCCCGGAGCACCCAGCACCAGCACACGCATTCCAAAATCCGCCAGGTGCCGGACAATCCGGGAATACCCCTGTTCCGACCAGCGTTTGGCATCCCAGCGGGCACCGGGAATCACTGCGGCGACGGGCCGATCGGCGGGCACGATGGTTTTGATTTTTGCCAGAGCCGCCGCCTGTACCGGCATACGAAATTCAACGCACTGGCTTTGAGAACCAATAACCATCGCAAGACTGCGCATGCGGACTACCGCAAGTTCCCGCTGCCGTGAAATTCTGCTGTGATGGGTATAAAGGAACCGGGCACCTTCACGCGCGTCGGCAAAACCCACACGCACGGCCGCACCGGACACTCTGGCTAACAGCGCGCTGCGTAAAAGCCCCTGTGCGTCAAAAACCATATCGTACTGATTATCTTTAACTGTCCGCATTAAGGCCCGCAGATTGCTGCGTGACGTGCCGTGGGTCAGCCAACCGGCGATTTTCCTGCGGTCAAAATAAATTAATTCATTCAGGGCATCATGGCCGCGCACCAGGTCGGCCAATGCGGGGTCAATCAGCCAGTCAATACGGCTGTGCGGAAAAAGTCTCCGCAGATCGCACAGCAGCGGCAATGTTGTCGCCACATCACCCAACGCGCTGGGCTTGATAATCAGCATGCGCTGCGGCGGAGAGGCACGAACGGCGGACTGCAGCGAGGCTAACACGCAGCACTCTCCGCGGTGGAAAAACAGGAACTGTCCTTATACAAGTCCTGAGCATCAGGAACGCTCTGCGGGGTCCGCCCCGGGCCATCCGTACTGTAAAAGCAATTCAGTACGCCGTCCCAGTCCGCTTGGGATTTCACCGCGATAAAGGCCCGCCATACGTCCGCCCCCCGCGGATGCAGTCGCGAATATTTTATGCCTATTTTCCGCATTTGCCGGGAGGCCTGCTCCTCGCCGTATATTTCAACCGCCAAAGCAAAATGTTCCATTAATCCTTCGCGCTGTTCAAATATTCCGGGCGGATCAACCGGTGGACCGCCGGCAATCAGAGCGGCAAATTCGCGGAATATCCATGGATTACCGATAGCGCCGCGGGCAATCCATATACCATCCAATCCGGTATACCGGTACATGCGCAATGCGTCCTGTGCGGTAAATACATCGCCGCTGCCGAAGATTGTCATATTCGGATAACGGATTTTCAGCGTGCGCAGAAAATCCCAGTCCGCCGTGCCGGTGTATTTCTGTTCCACAGTGCGGCCGTGCACCGCCATGGCCGCGAATTCCAGGTTAATCGCCTCGTTAAAAATCCGATCAAAATTCTCCGCCGCCCGCGTTGAATCATCCAGCGCGCGGCGCAACTTCATGGTCAGAGGCCCCGGCACAACCTCCCGCACCGCCCGCATAATGTTGATGGCTTCATCCGGGTCGCTCAGCAGATATCCGCCCCGGCAGCGCCCCATGACTTTTTTTACCGGGCATGCGAAATTCAAGTCAATAACGTCAAAGCCTGATTCCAGAAGAATCTGCGCCGCCGCCGCCATTTCATCCGCTTCGCTGCCCATGAGTTGTCCGGCCACCGGATGGTCGGCTTCACATAAAATAGACCGCTTTTCGCGGCCACGTCCGCCGGTAATGATAACTCGGTCCAGCAGCGCTTCGGTTACGGCATAAGGACAGTTGCGCCGGCGCGCTACAACACGCATAGCCATGTCACTGTATCCGGCCAGACCCGCCTGCATGGCCGGAATGGCCAGTTCATGCGGCCCGATGCGGCAGGGACGCACGACAGCTTCGGTCGTGGATTGCCCACCGATGGCTCCTGGTGAATCATATTGTGTCACAACAGCGCTCATGGCATTCCCAATACAGATCTTCCGCTTGCTACGCAATACGTTACTCTAACATGGATGTGATGAAACAAAAATCCCGCCCAGTTAATTTCCCGCCACCGGATTTCCGGCAGATTGCAGTTCACGGCGAACTTTATCGGCCAGGAGCGTCTGGCCCTGTTCCCGAAGACGGCTTTCCAGCAGTTTACCCACCTGATACCAGTTGCTTTCGTGCATAAACGGATCCGCCATCCGCGGCGGTGCCTGAATGCGCGACCAGGTAACTTCATACAGTTTGGTTATGCGATTACTGTGTTTCTGCTGGCGAAGTATGTCAACCGCCTGGTGCAGCGCCGTAAGAATAAATGGCCCGGCATTGGCATACTGGTTGATCACATCCATCAGATAGGTCCCGGCACGATTTAAATGCCCGGCCTTGCGCCACAGCCGCGCCTGCATCATCCGCACTTGCGCCGCAAGATCAAAACGCCTGGGCGCGAAAATTCGGAACGCCCGATTCCAGAACCGGTTTTGCTTGATCGGATTTTTGACCGAAAGGATCATCGGCTGCACCACCGCCATGGCAAAATCCGGATACCGCTGCCCGCAAAGTCGCATCAGTGCGCCGGTCCAGAGCGTTTTCTCCGCCATGGTCAGCTTGCCCTTGGATGCCAGATAACCCACGAGCATCCAGGATTCCGCATAGCCATCACATTGATTCACAGCGCGTTTCAAAAGCGACAACTGTGCTGACACGCTGTTATCCAGCGCTTTGGCGGTATGGCCATAAACATTCGCCGGTAAAGCCGGCGGCGAAAAGCTTCCATGCGTGGCGGAAATAGCCAGCAAGCGCAAAGCGGCATCCGTGAGAACAACCGCGTTCCACCGCTGGTGCTGCGTTGTGCCGATGTATTGCCCGGAAAGCGACATAAACGAGTCCGGCTCATGGCGTCGGGTAATGGGATTTTGCACCACCCCTACGACACCGCGATATTCGGAATACCGGCCAATGTTAAAGTTCCATGCCGCCTGATTGCCCACCTGCTGCAGAAAGCCCACCCAGGCATGACCCACCACACTGGACATACCAATGTCATAAGCCGTTGGCACACCGATGGCCTTTCCCACTTGAGAAGCAAAAAAAGCCTGATCAGCGCACACGCCCCCGTATTGCAATATGTTCGGCAGATTATACCCCTTGATGTCCACTTCTTTTTTCGTGCCGTGCAGATACGTGCTGTAATCATACGGCACGCTGAAAAACAATTGCCCCACCATTGAATCGCCATGATATTTATTTAACGCCCATGTCATGCTGCGAATACTTGAGCAGGAATCCACCACATAAATCAGCAATCGCGCCGGCACATTGCGGATACCAAAGTACATCGCCCGCTGATAACGGACATAATACTTGAACAATGCCACCGGATTCGGCGAGTGCACGGTATTTTCATTGATTTGCATCGTCAGCGGTTTATACAGCACAGCGCATATCGCGGCCGTCAGGTTCGGATAGGCTACCACCATCGGACCCAGCGCACGGCGCATGGAGGCAAACCGATGATACACCTGTGCCACATTCTGCTGCCCCGGAGCATTGAGAAATACCATTGTGGCCGCAAGTTCATGGTTAGCCATGAGAAACTTCAGCATTTTCATACGGTGCTGATGATTGGAAATGGAAGACAACTGGCTGACCAGCCGGCGGGCGAAATCCGCATGGCGAAGTGCGGTCAGGCCATTTCGCGGCATGTAGGCGATGACCTGATCTTCCAGGCGACCCAATTGCTTCCCGGCTATGCCAAATTCGCCATTTTCAGCCAGTGAACCCAAAATTTCCTTAATTCGCTGATTGGTCCACAACAAAAGACTCAGGCGCTTCTCGCTTTGCCCCGTCGCGGTTTTTCCGCCCGCCGATGCTGCGGCGGCAGCCATGATGTGTTGGCTTATCAGCATTGATACCGCGCATACCAAAGCGAAAGTCCATTTGGGAGTATTGAATTTCATCCATATTCTCCATGCCGGGGCAGGTCCCGGCAACAAACACTTCCAGTGCCTCCGGTGCCATGTGCATCGGCCCGGACCTTCATGCCACCTTCCAAAGACGCCCCATTCATGGGAATCGCGTTTGATCAAGTTACCGATGATGGGCCATTTTCTTACAGCCTGCACATTTGACATTATAATCTTTTTCCATGGCGGCAATAAATGCAAAATCTCTGATTGCGGCTTTTCCCCTGCCGATGGGCCTCATGCTGCTGCCGCTGATTGACACCGCGGGAATTGATCCGGCAAATCGGACCTCAGCGGTAGCGGGCTGGATGCTGCTGTTGCTGATCGGACAAAGCATAACCGCGATTCTCGCCGGCGCGCTATGCCGCAATTTCCGGCACTTTTATCGCGCGGGAATCATTTCCGGCGCAGCGGCAATGACTGCCGAAGCAATCGGGTGTGCGACCGGGCTGGTACCGGCAGCGGTTATACTGCAAACCGGAGCCGTTTTTGTCGGCTGGGGGCTGTTTTGCACCGCCTTGGCCGGCCGCATCGGCTCCTGGAATATCGGCCTGGCGGTTCCGGCGGCAATGACCATCGCGGGCATGTTGATTTTCTCTCCGATCCTATTCACACCTCTGTATCTGATTTTGCAGCATTCCTGGGCACATGGCACCTGGCTGACGGAAATACTGGTCAATATGTCACCGGCAATATGGATGCTTAACGCCCTGGCCACGGGCATACATTACAACTGGTTTACCTGGTTTCACGCACCGATCATGTATCAGCACGTGGTGCTGGGGCAAAATACGCTTATGACAACATTGTGGCCATGGTGGCTGGCCAGCGCGGCCGCGGGGGTCGGGGGAATCATCCTGGCCGCGGCTCCAGGCCGCAAGCACCCTGGATCATGCGGAAATCCAGATTCACCATAGGCGGCGTTTGCGGGAGCATGCGCAGGGCCGCCGGTACAGCAACTGTGGCTGATGCTTCTGCCGTTGGGGGCCATTTGCGGTATAATTCCGATGTCACGGTTTTGAGGAGACTTGTTCATGCGTATGGCGGTATCGACTTTATGGCGGTGCATTTACCGGACATTGGCATGCGTTGCATGCCTGGCGGCGCTGGCCGGCGTAAGCACGGCGTCCGGCGCAAATCCAGAAATTGCGCTGCGGGCTGCAGTGAATCCGAACACCGGCGTTTATACGCTGCAAAGCATCGATCCCGCCTGGAAGTTTACCGGTTCAGTTCCGGCACCTTTGCAGGCGTTGCACCATGGCACCGGCAAAGACCGCATCGGACGGTATCAGCAGGTACGCTTTGACTGGCTTTATAAAGGAAAACTGGTTTCCGGCACCATTCGCACCTATCGCAACGTTCCGGTGGCACAATTTATTCTCACGTTTCAACAGGCAATGGCACATCCGCAAATTCGCTTTCCTGATTTCACCACCGAACCGCATGGACTGCATGTTTTCAGCTATCGCAATAATTCATTTGCGCCGCCGCAGTTTTCAGCGGGACAGTCTGGCACGCCCTGGCTGCTGTTTGACGGGCATTACAACGCCGCGATCATTTCTCCCGCCCGGCACTTCACAATAATGACCATGCGCGGCAACGGTACAACCCACACACTGGTCCGGCTGAACCGGAATGTTGCCGCAGTGCCCGCCAAGTTTCAGATTCGCAGCATCATGGTCATCACGCATGGCATTAATCATGCGTATGACATATGGGGCCCCGCCCTGACCACGTTGGGCGGCAAAACGCGGCCCGGTAATCAGGCCGCTCCGGTACTGCGCTATCTGGGCTACTGGACGGACAATGGCGCAACCTATTATTACCATTTTAAGCCAAGCCTGGGCTACGCCGGCACCATTCTGGCGGAAATCCGGCATTTGCAATCGAGATCTATTCCGATTCACTATCTTGAGCTCGACAGTTGGTGGTACCGGAAAGATTCCACCAATTATCTGGGCAAAAAAATCCGGTCCATGCTGCCGCAATATCGGCATCAGGCATGGGCGCAGTTTGGCGGCGTAACGCATTACACCGCGAGCCGGCATTTGTTTCCCAAGGGCCTTGAGGCCTTCGATCAGCAGGTGGGCATGCCGCTGGTGGTGCACGGGCGGTGGATCAGCAAAAAAAGTCCTTATCACAAGCGTTATAAAATTATCGGCATTGCCCCGGTGGATTTGCGCTATTGGAATCATATCGCGGCATATCTGCATGATAATGGCGTGAAAACGTATCTGCAGGACTGGCAGAGCACCCTTGCCCGGTATTCCCATTTTTTCTCAAACCTCACCGCCGGACACGATTTTTATCATAATATGGCCGACGCAATGGCGGCGCATGGCGTTACGGTCATGTACTGCATGCCCTTGCCGTGCGAATTGCTGGAATCCTCGGAAGTCAACAATATCATGGCCACACGGGTCAGCGATGATATTTTTATCCGTCCCAGATTCTATGCGTGCTTATTTACCTCCCGTCTTGCCGGAGCGCTGGGCCTTTGGCCATGGGATGATGTGTGCATGTCCTGGCGCACGGATAATGTGTTGTTGCAGAATCTTTCGGCGGGTGTGGTGGGCTTTGGAGATCCCATCGGCAGGGAAAATCGCGCCAATCTGATGCGCACATGCCGCAGCGATGGCGTGCTGATCAAGCCGGACGTGCCAATTGTGCCCATTGACCGGGCTTATCTGGATGGCGCCCTGCATGTTCACACCCCGCTTATTGCCCGGACATACACCCGTCAGGATGGGGTGAAAACAGCCTATGTATTTGCCTTTGCGCCCAGGCCGCAGGATAAAAAGGCCGTCACTTTTTCCGCGCATGATATCGGTCTGCATGGAGCCATGTATGTTTATAACTATTTTACCGGGTCCTCCGCGCACATTGCCGCGGGAAAAACGTTTACCGGCGCATTAGGCGCTGATAACGCGGCATATTATGTATGCGCTTCGCCGGGAGCGGCGGGGATTGCGTTTATGGGCCAACGCGGAAAATTTGTGGGCACCGGCCGGGCAAGAATACCCGCATTGGCCAATCTGCCTGATGCCTTTATGGCATCGGTGGCCTTTGCCCCCGGCGAAGACGTTGTCACCTTGCACGGCTTTGCGCCATATAAGCCGACGGTTACCGTGCATGGCGGCATGGCCGGCGCGGTGATATATAACCGGGCGACACAGCACTTTATTGTGCGCGTTTCGCCTTCCATCACCGCACCGATGCGGGAATTGGACGGCAGTGTGGTCAAGGAAGTCAACGTGGTTTTCAGCCGCAACAAGTAAGCCGGCAAAGGAGTTGTCCATGACATCGGCCCCTCAACATTCAAGCGGTTCACGCGTGTCGAAATCTGGCCATGACATAACCGCTTTGCCCGAAAGCCGGATCAATGAACTGGCGGAAAAATTAACCCCCGAAGAACGCCGCATTATGCTCGATCATGGAACCGAGCCGCCGTTCTGCGGAGGCTTGCTGAACAACAAAGGCAATGGCCTGTATATCTGTCGGCTGTGCGGTTTGCCTTTATTCAAATCTCAGGCAAAGTTTGAATCGCACACCGGCTGGCCAAGTTTTTATGAACCGTTTGATCCGGACCATGTGGCACAACTTCGTGATGAAAGCTTTGGCATGATTCGCACGGAAATTCGATGCCGGCGCTGCGGCAGCCACCTGGGCCACGTATTTGACGATGGCCCGGCTCCAACTGGCAAACGGTTTTGCCTCAATTCCGTGGCCCTGGAATTTCAAACGGCCGAATCCGGGATTAAGCCTTCGGCCTGACGGCTGAAGTGATAGTTTGTTCTTGTTAAGGGAGTTTTCGCCGTGCATAAAAAATTACGAAAAGCATTGGTTTATGTAATCCTGCTGGTGCTGGTGCTGATTGTGGCCGTCTGGTTTTCCATGGATGGAATTCTGCGCAGTGAAATTCAGAGCCGGGCCACTGCCGCGCTGGGCACCAAAACCACGCTGGCAGGCGTACATTTAAGCATTCTCGGCGGCAGTCTGACACTGTCGGGGCTGACGGTTGATAATCTCAAGGGATATACCGCGCCGCACCTGCTGACCATGCAGTCCTGCGGCGCCACCGTGAATCTGCACAGTCTGCTGACCAACACCGTGGTAATCAAGCTTATCACCATTGAGGGCTTGCATATTTCCGTGGATCAAAGCGGTTTATCCAATAACCTCATAGCGGAGATCAACCACCTGAAGAATCAGCAAAGCGCAACCCCTGCCGCCAAGCCCGCCACCACCGCCAAAAGCTCCGGGGGAAAAGCTCTGGCCATTACCAAAGTGGTGCTGCTTAACACCGTTGTTCGCCTTGATACCTCCCTGCTGCCGGGCCAGAAAGGTGTTCCGATTGTTATTACCCTGCCCCGGATGGTACTCAATGAACCGACCAACCCCAATGGTAGACCGCTGCGGATGGCCGGTCTGATCGAACAGATTTTAGTTGAAGTTGCCAAGAGCCTGGCAAATAATCCGGCCATTCCCAATGCGGTACGCACCACGCTAAGCGCGGCCACGACGTTTATTGGCTCCGGTGCCGGAACACTGCTGCAAGGCGCGGACAAGGCTGTTACCGGTGCCGCGGATTCTCTGGGTCATTTGTTTGGTGCCGGTACCGGCGGTACCAACGGAGGCAAGAAGTGATCGCGGCGATCATTGCTCACATTGCCGCAACCGCTCACCGCGTTGATTGGCCGGATGTGCTGATTTTCGCCCTGACTTACTTTGGCCTGGCCCTGGGAGATATTCCCTTCACACGCCTGGATCGTTCCAGCATTGCCATATTGGGCGCTGTGGCGGTGTTGTTGTTTCATCGCATGAGCCTGCACCAGGCCATGGCCGGTGTGGATTTTCCAACGCTGATCCTGCTGATCAGCATGATGGCTATTTCCGCACAACTGCGATTGGCCGGCTTTTATGACTGGGTGGTGCGGCGAATTGTGGCGGCCGCTCATCAGCCCTGGCGATTGCTGGCGGGGCTTATCGCATTTTCCGCACTGCTCTCCGCGTTGTTTGCCAACGATGTCATCTGCCTGATTTTTACACCCGTGCTGTGCCTGGCTCTGCAGCGCGCCCGCCGCGATCCGGTGCCTTATCTCATGGCGCTGGCCACCGCATCCAACATCGGCTCGGCCGCCATGCTGATCGGCAATCCGCAGAATATGCTTATCGGAGAGGCGGGCAATCTTAATTTTGCCGCTTATTTCATAACCGTTTTACCGCTGATTCTGATTTGCCTGGCTCTGAATTATCTCGCCATTGCCGTGCTTTATCGCGCGCGGCTGTTTGCCGATATTGAACCGCCCGCCGCGTCCCAACCGGCGCATGAACATCATCATCCGCCGAAAATTCAGTGGCCCCTGATTATCAAATCTCTGGTGGTCATGGGAATTCTTCTGATCGCCATGCTGGCGGGATCGATTATTCACCTCAGCCGGCCGGTAGCCGCCATGGCGGCGGCGGGCGTTATTCTGGTCTCACGCAAAACCCGCCCCGCGGATCTCTTTGCGCTGGTGGATTGGAATTTGATTCTGCTGTTTATAGGCCTGTTTATTGTCATCGCCAATGTGCAAAGCCACCATCTCCTGGCCCCCGCGCTTCACGCACTGGCCAAAATGGGCGTTTCATTGAAATCTCATTTGCCTCTGGCCGCCGTCACAATGGTGTTGTCCAATATCGTAAGCAATGTGCCGGCCGTATTGCTGATTAAACCCGCCATTCCGCTGACCGCCACACATACCTGGTACCTGCTGGCCGTCACCAGCACGTTCGCGGGCAATCTGACCCTCTTGGGTTCGATCGCCAATTTAATTGTTGCGCAACAAGCCGAGCCTTTCGCGGTGCATCTGCGGTTCCGGGAATACCTCCGGGCCGGCGTCCCGCTGACGCTGTGCACCATTACACTTGCCGTTCTATATTTCAAAATAATTTAACCTGCCCAAGAAACACGATACGCACAACATTCCATTTCTGTCCGCTATCTCCCGATACAGAAACCATCGCCGGAGACAGTATTATCAGTGTTTACAGTATGGGTCAGTATATTCAGTATTAATCAGTAGATTCAGTACCCGTCCCGTGTGTCGTTGCTCGTTACTCGTTGGTCGTTGCTCGCCGAGTCGCCCTCTGCTCCCTCCTTGTGGACAAAAAACGCTTTCCACCACAACGACACAAAGACACGAAGAGGATTTAATTACCTAACCAATTCTTTGCGGTTGGTAATTTCTTTTGGCCTCTTTGTGAATAAAAAGGTTTGTCGCCACGAAGGCACGATTACAGTGGCTGGTCAGTAGATTCAGTACCTGTCCCGTGTGCCGTTGCTCGTTGCTCGTTGTTCGTTGTTTCCCGGCGCGCCGGGGCTCGTTGACGCCCCCCCCGATATCCGCGCCGGGACGGTGTGCCAAAAGGGCTTTCAGAGACTTAATGGCTTGGAATTCAATCCAGATGTATTGGCAGGAACCAAATTCGAAAACGGAGCCAAATAAATCAGCCGCCTGGCTCAGGCAATCCACAACATTTGACAATAGCTCCGTAACTGGTGTAAAGATATGCCAAGTCCTGGGCATTGTAAGCGGTGTCAATTCTCTGGTCTTCGCTTATCATGAACTTCAGCGGACTTACAATCCGTTGTGCCGTTACAGGTGCTACAAACGGCTGGGCCACAGCTCCGAACCAAATCGCAACTCTTTCAGTACACGGGAAAGTTCTGAAGCCATAAACCACTGGGATGGAGAGCCGGGGAACACTTGTTCTGCAAGCGATGACATAATCGATTGCACTGGCAAGATGTTACAACCGGTCAGTCCGGCATCTTGTATAGCGATCGCGGCGCGGCGCGTGATGAAGATGAGTTGCGGAAGTGGCCATAAAAGTAGAAAATCAGAATAATCCATATTCTCCAGATCGAACATCTTCTCAGGAAATATTGGCCCAGAATAACCGGGCATACCGCATCTGCGGCAACTAAGTCGCTCCGAAAATTGCACTCCGGATTCCGGCCTTGCCATACCCGCCCACCCGGTCACCAGCAGTCTTCGCAAACCTTTAATTTCGCTCTTGCCGTCAATGCCAAGTACTGATTCGAGTCTATATCCAATCAATCCCGCTGACGCAAACACTTGCTGGGCACGACGAGAAACTAAGCACGCCCAAGGATCATCGAACACTCGCTGAGCTCGTGGTGCAACCTCAGGTTGAGAACAGGGTGACCAAAGAAAATCAGATGTGGGAATATCTTCTTCCCCTACTTCAAGCACGACTGGTCCCGCAATCTTTTCTCGCCGCTGATGCTGAGCATCGGTGCACGTCACCGTAATTTCACCCGATAATGGCCGACAAGGCACCAATGCAGCGCCTGCCCCATGAGAATTGAGCCAGAAGATAGGATCTTCCTCGCTACCACCTGCAGTTAAATTTATCTCCTCATTCGGCACACTACTCAGCCATTCCCTGCTAGCGACAGGCTGTCCAACATCCGGCCCGTCGTATACTACGCCATATCTTTGTGCAAGATTATCCAATTCCGTATTCCGTGCGCACAGGCTGTCAACGGTATGCACCTCGAATCGCTCCAGATGGAGCCAGATGCGATTCGCACCTTGTTGTGTAAGCCCCACACATCGGTAACCATGATCGACCAGCCACTGCCCAGGCTGATCCAATCTTTCCTGAGATTCGGCGAGAAACCAATACCCCCATACCATGTCCAGACGCATGTCCCACCCGTTTCGGGTGCAGTTTGCAAATATATCTTCAATCAGTCGTCGTTCTATCATTTAGGAATCCAATAAATATCCATAGCGAAAGGCCGCTGCTTATAATCGAAAAATATACAGCATTATCACCCATCGATCAGCGGGTCAACTCCGGGTTCATCCATCTGCATCCACAGCTGAACGGATGGAGGCGGAGGGAGCGGCGATTCCTCTCCACCCGGCCAATTATACAGTCCGTCATTGGGGCCTTGGAAATATCCCGGAATCTTCGGTCCCGATTCGGACGGCATAAAACTGGGTTCACCGATCGGTCCATCCATCTCTTGTTGCCACTGCGGACTTAATGGTGGCATCCACGGCGGCATTCCAGGCAAGTCAATCTGCGGCAATGCGAATGGTTTCATATTTGGTGGAGCTTTTGCCTGATTTTGGCAGGGATTCTTTCTGCCGCCCTTTGGCGTAGGCCGCTTCATGCCAGGCGGCATATTCCCGCCATTTTTCTTGGCAAATTTATTAACCTCTCTCTGCTCATGATCTAGCGCGAGCTGTCTATTCGAAAATGGCGGCGTAGTCTTGGCCGTATATCCTGGAAGTTTTGAAAGTTGTCCTTGGATGCGCGGCGAGTTCACATCCAGTGGTTCTTGACCAGTCACCCCATCCTTATAGAGTCCGCCGTTTGGGTCAAATATTTTGTACCCAATATTTGGCCGTATACTGGAGGCACTATTCCCATGGAAAGGGTCTGGTGGAATCATAGCGAGCCCCCACGGATCCACATTCCCCACCGGGTTGCTCATCACGAACTGATACGTGTTGGCACCGTTGATGTACCCCGCCGGGTCCTGGTTGATCTCCCGATGTGCCACTCCTGTGGACAATCGGGATTTCAGCTCCTGCCTCAACACACTTTCAAGGGATGGCGAATAGTTTCTGTTGCGGGCGTAATATAATCCGGTCACCGGGTCGAGCGTCATGCCCTGATAGAGATTGCTGATACCGGGTGGGGTTCCCTGTGGCATCCAACCGGCGTCCAAAGTGGTAACCGTGCCGTAGGGACTATATACATATCTTTGTATCACCTGCCA
>JAJZJL010000185.1 GCA_021810145.1 Planctomycetota bacterium
CAAGAATATGCAATTCCATATCCTTCTCAAGGCTGGTCCATGTTTTTATCTTCCCGGTATTGATATCGTCGGTGGTTTGATTAAGCGCCGCTGCCAGGAGGTTCAGTTGCCTGGCCCGATGCTTGATTGTCGCCGTCCCCATAGCATGAGGGTGCAAATGCAAGAGTCTGGCACCATCGACCCTCCATCCATCGGCAGAGTGCCGAACAAAAATGGTCTGCCCCTTTCCCGTGGTGCTCGGTGGAAAGGCCACCTGTGCCACCGCTCCATGTATGGTAACAACAGCCTTGGGCAGAAGCGCCATAAGGCGATCCATGCTGGCTTTGATTGATCCAAAGGCGTTGGCCATGCTCGAAGGCGGAGGTCCCAGTTTGGAAACAGCGGTCTTCGAAAATGTTTCGCTGGCTGAGGAAATGTGCGCAAAGGCCCCGACAGCCGCCCGTCCGGCATCTCCCTTCACCACGAGGCACCGGCGAATGGCCTGGCTATTTCCCGATTCAATGGCCCGAGCAAGCGTTTTGATAACTGCAATTGGGCTGGCATAACGCGCATCAACGGCATGCGGTGCGGTCGTTGGTGCCGAAGCGGTCTTGGCAGCGCTGACTCCATCCGTCAGTGCTACAGGTGTCACGCTCAATAGTGCGGAAATCATGGCAAAGCGAATCAGATGCTTAGTCATAAACCTATCCTCCAAGGGACATAAGTTCCAACAATTATCCCTGCGCCGGTCGGGCAATTGCCATTCTTCACCCTCTTGTCGCTTAACGCTCAGCGAGGAACATCATTGCAAATATTCTATACACCGCCCACCGAGGAAGGATTCAAATATGATCATGAAAGCATCATGCGCAGTTGTTTTGACACATATACGAATTGTTTTCCCGTTTTTCGCTCCAGAGCAAGCTTTTCTCCCCCATTTCCAATTATTCCTGCTGGTAGTTTATCACGCTGTGCAGGTCATATTTTTCAAATTTTTTCCGCCCATTAAGAAAGCCCAGTTCAATCAGAACCGCAATGCCTACGATACTTCCGCCAAGATTTTCAACCAGTTGGCAACAGGCATCCATGGTTCCGCCGGTAGCCAACAGGTCATCAACAAGCAGACATTTCTGGCCACGGACCACTGAATCACAATGAATTTCCAGGGTGTCCTGTCCATATTCCAAATCATAGGTGATGGAGGCTTTTTGGGCTGGAAGTTTTCTGGGTTTACGAATAGGCACAAATCCACAGGACAGGGCCTGCGCCAGCGCTGTTCCAAAAATAAATCCGCGCGATTCTGCGCCGATGACCAATTCCACAGCTTTGCCGCGAAATGGATTGGCCAGCAATTCCACCGATAATGCCAATCCCGCAGGGTCGCGCAACAGCGGTGTGATATCTTTGAATATAATGCCCGGTTTGGGAAAGTCCGGCACATCACGTATAAGTCTCTGCAATTCAAGCATCCAACATCACTCCAGAAGCAGCCGTTAACCAAGCCACGACAGGTATGATACGCCAAGGTACAAATTTTTCGAGTCTGTTTCCGCACACCGCATTGGCCAATCGACAACAAATTGAAAAACACTGCATTGGAGCCTGATGAATTGTCAGGAAAATCAACATATGCTGTATATCCGAAGTTTTTTTCGGTAGCACGCTCCGGATTTCGGGTCTTCGGTGCGTTCATATTTTTCTGCCGCCTCAGCGATCAGGCCGGTCGGATGCTTTGGCAATAGCGACGATATCGGGCGACGGATGCAGATAACTGCCAATGCGGCAACGGCCATGACGCAACACAATATGCACGGCACCGAGTATTCGGGTCTGGAAGAAATGCAGGCCGCCGGAATCCAGCATATTTTTATCAGATACGCTGGCGGCCCGTGTTTCCCCCGTTGCGACAATCCACTGTGGATTTTCCTGAATAAGCCAGTGCTTCAGCGCCGGATGAATGGTTCCTGATCCCAGCAGCACCACACCGGTGAGGTCTTGGGATATATTCAGTCCCCGGAGCACGGTAGCGGCTGCCTGCGTGCGTTCAATGAACAGGACGCGCATTGTGCCCCGGCGCAGCAGCAGAATCAGGCCACGGAGTTTGCGTGCAATACTTTTTCCTTTTTTCGGCCAGAGAACCGTAATGCGCGTGTGGCTGCCAATACGCATGGATTGTCCGTATTGCGCCGGGCGGAGTCCAAATCCCGCAACTCCGGCCGCTTTGATAAAGCGCAGTGCCGCCGTCGCCGTACTATGAAAATCATTCGCATCGCACCAGCCAGCGAAGCCACCATGGCGCTGTGCGATATTCGGTAGCGCTGCGGCATGCGCGGAATCGATCTGCGTGAGAATACTCATTTTGACATGCCACAAGCCCAGCTTTCGCAATGCGGCGTCCACGGTTTGCGCCAATCGGGATGGGGAACCCAGCGAACCGGCATCCAATAATATGGTTTGACCTGCATGTATGAGTACGCAATTTCCACTGCCGGCATTGAGAACCCATATATTTGTACCGCGAGCCGGACCGGTGGAAGCATACCAAACGCCTGTTCCGGCAGCCCAGCAGGCAAACGCCCCGGCGATTATCACTCGACGCAGATGCAGATTTCGACGAAACATCCAGACCAGAAGAATTGCGAAGAACAGGCAAATCAACAGGATCGGGGGAGATCGAACCATGATTTCGCTGCCCGGCAGCGCGGCGAGATGTGTTACCGTCCAAGCCAGAGCATGAGCGGTCGGTCCGGCAACCATCGCAACGCCATGGCCAAGGGATGCGGAGCCAAAGCCCGCCGCCATTTCAATAAGTCCGGCGATAAGCGCAGCGGCGACCATTGGCAACAGGATCAAACCATTGATTATCGAAAGTGGATTGAACTGGTTGTAGTGATACGCAACCAGCGGCATGGCCACAAATGAGCCGACCAGATTGGCGGTGGTGATGGCGGCAAGCCATGCCATGACGGTGACTTTGAAGTTCGCCCAGCGGGTCCCCATGGCGCGGGCGATGTCGCCCTGCCGTGTAAGCCAGGGATGAAAGAGCACCAGATGCACACGATGCGCCAGAAGAATCAGACCCAGTGTAACCACAAAACTAAGTTGAAATGGCGGTTGAAATAACTCCGCCGGCCTCCAAAGCATCACTATCAGCGCGGTGATGGCCAGAATATTCAGTGCGCGCACGGGCCTGCCGAGCATCCATGAGATCAGCACAAGGCCGGTGCCGATTGCCGCCCGAACGACCGGCGGCCCGCAAGGCGTCATAAGCATGTAAATAAATACGGCAATAAGTGTCGCCAGCGCCCGATAGCGCGGACGGCGGATAAAGAATTTTAACACCAGCCATATTGCCGCGGCGATGATCACAACGTGCATGCCGGAAAGCGCCAGCAGATGCGCAGCGCCAGCGCGGGAAAAGGCCCGTGCCAGCGGACGAATGGCCGGATCACGATAACCCAGCAGCAACGCAATGAGAGCGTAGCCATCGGTTTGGCGATTCCGCGGATGATCCGCAATCAGATTTCGGCGCAGGCGGGCGCGCCAGGCGTCCAGCCAGCCGCTGAGAGGAAAAAGCGTTTGCTGGTTGGAAAGCACATGGATCTGTTCCACCTGGGAGGCTGACATTTCGGCAAAGATACGAAGAGCAGTGAGGTATCGGCGATAGTTAAAACCACCGGGATTCTGCGCTGTTGCCGGGCGGGACAGCCATCCGGTTAAGGCGACGTACTGGTTGTTGCGCAAGGCGGGCAGATATCCCGGCACGCGCACAATAACATTGCCGGTGGTATGGATCCATCGACCATTGACCCGTGTGGCATCTACGCGGGCAAAGAATGTGGTTGATGGCCCGAGCGCAGAAAATAAAATGCTCCGGGGCGGTAACGGGTGATATTCCGGCTGGGAAATAATAAGCATCCGGGCGGTAATAAATCTGCGGCCGCGCACCGGCGCGGCCCGGGTTATATTGATGCTCGAAAGCCGATGCTGATTCATCTGCCAGCGGACCATTCCGGCCCCCACCAGCGCAAAAGCCAGAAACACCCATGCGATATAACGCGCAAAGCGCAAATAAAAGCGGATTGTCGGAGGCCCGTTCTCTGCGGTTAGCGGCTTTGAACGATCTTCATGTGCAGTCGAAGCATACCGGCGCGGCCCAATTTCAGGCTTCCAAAGAGCCGCCAGGAACAACAATCCCGCGGCAATAAACAATCCACCCGCGATTGTCCAAACAGCGAAAGCCGGCAGACTGGTGAAGCGCCCAAGAATAATTCCCGTAATAAACAGCGTCGCCACGATCAGCATCGGGTCGGTATATAACCACTTACCGGGCTGAGGATGATCGGTTGCGATCAGTTCCAATTCGTCATTTATCAACGCGGCTCCAACGTGATGAGTCAAAATTTCAGCGTGTGCCATGTTGCCGGAAAAAAATTGCTTGTCAATCCGGCGGTTGCGGAAAGGGAAAGCGGGGAAAGCGCATAAAAAAGACCCGGGCGAATCTTTCGATCCACCCGGGTCATAAATCTGGCACTCACCTACTCTCGCGCGTAAGCACTACCATCGGCCGTCAGAGCTTTACGGTGCTGTTCGGAATGGGAAGCTGTGTTACCCCTGACGTAAAGGCACCAGAAAACCGG
>JAJZJL010000067.1 GCA_021810145.1 Planctomycetota bacterium
TGCGCCGCATGATGAAATTGCGCGGGTTCGGTTGGAGCACATTGAGCGCTTGCTGACCAGCACCAGTTATTCCCTGGCCCGCATTGCGGATATGGTCGGCATGACCGCCGAGCAGCAGTTAACCGCTTTTTTCCGGCGCTATCGCGGCATGACACCGGGGAGTTTTCGCAGGCATTTCAATGTGGGCAAGCCGCGTCAATCTGAAAAATAAAACGATCGGGCCCGTCGCGCGAATTTCCTGCCACGTGCGAACCAATATGGAATCGAATCTTTGACTCGGGCGGGTGGAAGTGAAGCACCGTTGAGATCAGGGTACGGTGAACCCGAAAATCGGACTTACAAGCGATGACGCAATTTATTACAACGGCTGATGCAATTTAATCCTTCCATAACCATTTTGTGCAGACTATAGTTCATTTATCTTTGGCATCGGCCCGTGCTGCAATTCGTATAGAAACGCGGAAGACGGGCAATGCCAGGCAAATGACATCTGAAATGTTCTTGTGTTGATTACTCGAAGGAGAAATACCCGATGAATGCCAGAGACAATAGATCATTACAACAGATGCGTACGGTGCAGGGCGGCTTCACCCTCATTGAATTACTGGTCGTAATTTCCATTATCGCGGTTCTAATCGCCCTGCTGCTTCCGGCGCTGGCAAAAGCAAAGGAGGCGGCGAATGATACCGTCTGCCAAACGCATATTCGTTCGTTGTGTCAGGCGACGATCATCTATTCTCAGGAAAACAAGGATTTCTGCCCGGCGATGTTTAACACTTCGGGCGATATTTATGGGCCGAACCCGTCATTTACCGCGATCAACAACAGCCCGGCCGGAATATGGCCATTTGAGATTATTACAACCATGTATCCGTACTTGAGCCACGCGGCGGCACTATCACCAACCAACCCTAAATTCTGGTCCCAGCCGTTTCTCAGCGTGCAACCTGATTTTATTGATCCATCTGTTGAGGCTCTTAAAGGAGGCAACGATCCATGGGAATACACCGATACCAACAACGGGCAGGTCAACCAATATTCAGCCATTGATTACGGCTACAACGATTGGATTGCCGCGGGAACGCGACTTTCCAATGTCACAATGGCATCGCAGGCTCAGCTCTGGAGTTGCTATACGTGGCCCGGTGAAAATGCCAACCTCCTGCCCCATTACCCGTCATCACCCGAACCGTTCGTCAATGCCGGCTATGCCGACGGTCATGTGGATATAGTGAAATACTCGGCATTGCAATCTACATTCGATCTGATGAACAATTATCAGTCCACGGTATGGCCCTATTATGGGTCGACGAAATTCCTGAGCCTGGGCTGGAATGTAACTTGGATGAATAAGTACTGACCGCCGGGCCCGTAACTAAATGGAGTCAGCGCTTACACATCCCAAAGGAGGTGAGAAAGAGCAAAATGGGCACCGAGGCGAGATCAGCGAATTGCCGATCCCTCGCCAAAAAAATAATTTTTAGTGAAAATCCGTTAAAACAGTTACAACGTCAAAGGAGAAAATTCAATGAATATACAAACACAGCACCGGAGTTACAGTCGGCTTTTGGCCGGGATTGCCGTTGGCGCGCTCGCCACGGTACTGGTTGGGCAAGCGGCAAATGCGGCGATGCTGGCATCGGATAATGCGGGCAATTACAGCGCGACTTCCGGGGCGGCGAACCTTTGGCCCAACGGATCGTCAACTCTCAACGGCGGGACGGGGTTCGGGCCGTGGACACTGGACGCGACAAACCCCGGTTCCTCCTACGCGGGGGCGTATCTGGCAATACCTTCATTTGGCTGGCCAAAGTCCGAGGCAATTGCAACCGATGGCGGATATATCTGGGGAATTTATTCTGGCGGGGGTGCCGCGGGCGCTATTCCCACAATGAGCGCGGATCGTGCCTTGGAAAATTCCACGAACACGGGCTTGGGGACCCTGCGAAGCGGGCAGGTTCTGAGCATCGCAATGAAGAATGCGGGAATTGGGACAACCGATGTGGGAAATCAGTCCCCCACGTTCGGCCTGAGCCTGGTCACCGGCAGCGGTGCGACGGGGACAACGCCCGTTTTCACCATTGCGTTCACTGAATTGGCTCCCAACACCGGAGTTAACACAAGCGCCAATACCGTCCTGGACACCACCATTACGGATGCCGGAACTCCAACGAGCTATGTTGAGGGCGTTAATACCAATGCCTTAACCGCTGCCGGGCTTAATGGCGGCGTGAATCTCGCATTTACATTGGGCAACGCAGGTGCATACTCGCTGACGATCTCAGCGGCCCCGGGAAACACCAACGTCCCATCAATGCTGACATATAATGGAACGGTCAATGGGGCGATCAATCAGGCCAACATATTTGATACCATGGCGGGAAACGATGGATTGTTTAACAGCCTTGCCGTAACCAACGCAACGCCGACACCCGAGCCAGCGACATTGGCCTTGTTTGCTGTGGCCGGGGCGGGGATGCTATTGCGGCGTTCGCGGTCGGGCCAGGCAGTCAGAAATCGCGCCTGAGGATTTTCGTCAACCGGCCTCTTCCTGCAATGATGCCACCTGATAACGCCATCTTTAGAAGATGGCGTTACTTTTTCATCGTTTCATTGCGTTCTTCGTGGCGTATGCGCATTGAGGCGGTAATAATGTGCACTGGAATTTTTGGAACGCGATAGGCATGACATTACGATTTAAATCAATTACCGCTCAATGCCATTCTGGAATGGCCTGGAGATTTGCTCTTCCGTTCCTGCTGTTTCTCGTAGTTGCCGTGGTACCAGCGCCTTTGCGTGCGGCTCAAGCAGGCAATGCATTTCTGACCGGGGCAGATGTTTCATACTCTGGTTATATTGCATCGCATGGTGGAATATATCGTTATGAACACAAGGCGGTTGGATTGATTCAGGCATTTAAGCAATCGGGGTGTAATTGCCTGCGATTGCGATTGTGGCATCGGGCCACAGCGATGGAGCGTCGAAAATGGGGCAGGCTTGGAACGCTCAACGATCTGGCTTACACGTTGCCGTTGGCCAGGAAAATAAAGAAAGCCGGGCTTTACTTTATTTTGGATATGCATTTTTCGGACACCTGGGCGGACCCCGGACATCAGACAACTCCGGCCGCATGGCGGAGGCTTCCCCTGCCGCAGTTAAGGTTGCGGCTCAAAGCGTACTGCCGACGGGTTATTGCCACATTGCGCAACGCCCATGCGATGCCGAACATGGTTCTGACCGGCAACGAGATTAACAATGGAATGCTTTGGCCGCAGGGGAAACTCTGGGTGGATCATCACGCACGGTGGGGTCGCCTTGCATCGCTGCTGAATGCGGCAATTGCAGGTATTTATGCCGGGAGCGGTTCTCATAAACCTGAAATCATGATCCAGGTAGGCGATTTTTCCTATGCCCCGGAATTCTACCGGCAACTCATCGCGCATGGTGTGCATTTTGATTTCATCGGTTATGACTATTATCCGTATTGGGGCGGGGCGATAAAGAATTTGCGTTTACGACTCAATAAACTCGCCGCGGTTGTGCATAAGCCGATTATTGTCGCTGAAACCGCGTATCCATGGATCGACAATGCTTATAATGCGGATTGGAAAGCCAAACCGGGAATGCAATTTCCATTCACACCATCCGGGCAGGCGGCTTACATCAGGTCTGTCGTTAAGATTGTTAAGGCGTTGCCGGATCATCTGGGGCGGGGTGTGTGGTGGTGGGGAGCCGAGTATAATTCGGATCAGTCGGCCTTCGTGCACAATCCCTGGTCGTACCGTTCATTATTTGATGAACACGGCAATGCGCTGCCGGCGATGCGTATTCTGGGAGCGGCTGCGCGAAATATTGAAAAGTAGGTCCCAGGCGTGATGGATCGGAAACACGGATATGGTCGGTTTATTCTTTTCAGGATGGTTTTAATGCGTAATGCGTTGTATGTTTTGGCTGCCCTTTTTTCGGCAGTGTTGATGGTGTCGGGCCTGGGCCGGGAAATCCATGCCGCAACGCTAAGCATTACCATTCCCCGGGTCGGTGCGCCCAAGGCCTGTCCGCTGGTAATGGGGACAGCGCGCAACCCGCAGGGCGATATCCTCTCAATCAACCGGCAGTGTATTGAACTCAACGGAAAGCCATGGATACCGGTGGGCGGGGAGTTTCATTACGTTCGCTATCCGCGGCGCGACTGGTTGACGGAATTACGCAAGATGAAGGCGGGCGGAATCAACGTGGTCTCCACGTATGTGTTCTGGATATATCAGGAAGAGCAGAAGGGCGTATGGGATTGGCGCGGAAGGCGGAATCTGCGAGCGTTCCTGAAGGACTGCCAAAAAGTCGGTTTACTGGCGGTGGTGCGCATGGGACCATGGGATCATGGTGAGGTGCGTAACGGTGGTTTTCCCAACTGGGTGGAACATTCGGGCGTACATTTGCGGAGCAACGATCCGGGTTTTATCGCCATGGTTAAACCACTTTATCGGCAAATCGCGCGACAGATGCGCGGTTTGCTATGGAAAAACGGGGGACCGGTCATTGCGGTGCAGATGGACAACGAATGCGGCAATCTGCCCTATCTGTATCATCTTAAACACATTGCGCGGAAATATGGCATTGATGTTCCGTTTTACACCATGACGGGTTGGAACAAGGTCGCGGCACCGAATGGGCAGTTACTACCGATGTTCGGCGCGTACCCCAACGGATTCTGGACAAATGCTCCACATGGGTTCGCGCAGTCCTACGCATTCAGTGCCGTGCGTTCGCCGCGGGAACAGAAACAGTTCGCGTTATTTCCGTATGTGTGTTGTGAAATCGGCGGCGGCATGGCATCAAGTTATGCTCATCGCATCTGGATTGACGGCAATGATATCGGCGCACTATCTCTTGCGGAACTGGCGGATGGATCGGTGTGGCAGGGATATTATATGTACCAGGGCGGATGGGACTTGAGAGGTAAATTAAGTTACCTGAATGAAACGCTGGCCACACAGCACTACAATGATTTGCCCTATATCAATTATGATTTCCAGGCCCCGCTGGGAGCCTGCGGGCAGGAACGGCCGCAATATAATCTGTTACGGCAACAAGCTCTATTCCTGCATGATTTCGGCTCACAACTGGCCTTAATGCCGGCATTTATACCGCACAATCATGGAAAGCAATCCGGTACTTCAGCCTTGCATTGGCTGGTTCGCTCCAACGGAACCAGCGGATATATATTTTTCAACAACTATCAATATGAACATCCGTTACCCGCAAAACATGATGTCCAGTTCATATTGCATCTGACCGCCGGCACACTGCGGGTACCGGAGAGGCCAATGACAATTCCCGCCGGGAGTTACGGCTGGTTGCCGGTAAACCTCAACTGCGACGGCATACACATTCGCTACGCCACCGTTGAACCGATTTGCCATATTCAAAGTGGAAATATCCAATATTATCTCTTCGGATCATTCAAGGGAATTGCTCCGCGGATAGCCATTACATCCGCCGAACACCTGCACCTGACGGTTGAAAAATCGGCCATGATACATCGCAGCGCACAGACGATTGTTATTGACGTTCCTCATGCGGGATTAAAAACCGCGTTCAACACTGTTAATGCAAAGGGAAAGCAAGTCAAATTCATTGTTTTGACACCAACGGAGGCGCGGCATATCTGGAAAATACGAATCGGACGTGAAAAAAGAGCAATAATCAGCAGCGACGCGGTGATCCCATCGCACGGAGAGCTTGAATTGCAACGGGATAATTCAACGCCTTTTTCGCTCGCAATTTTACCGGCACCTGCCACAGCCACATTTGATGGAAAAACCGCGCATGGCAGCGCTGCCGGGGATTTCGTGCGCTATGTTGATGCCACGGAGATTCAAGCGCCGGCCCCCGTTACCTGCAGGCTCGTCAAGCGGGCAAACCTGACCATGGCCGCCAAAATGTATCCAATGATTCGCGGCAACTGGAATACCAATGCGGTTTCGCGATGGCAGGTGGATATTCCGCCACAAGACCGCAATTTACCAATTATGATTCGCATTTTTTACAAAGGCAGCGTGCTGCGGGTGTACGCGGGCGGAAAATTGCTGGTGGACGACTTTTACAATGGAAAACCACTGGATTTCCCATTGGACCGTGTTCCAATGAAATGGCGCGGAAATATAGAATTGCGTATGCTGCCGTTGTTTGCACATTCGCCGGTAACTCTGCCTCCGCAGGCACGACCGAATTTTCGAACACACAAGGCTTATGCAATTGTTACGGACATTGAACCCGTACTGGAGAGCCACGTTATGTTTAAGGCGTCCGGAAACCCGGAGCCAGCAGATATGGCGCAACGCTAAACTTGCGCCCGTATGGCTTCGGACGATGCCCCACATTACGGGTTCATAGCCTGCGGTCGATCCACGGGCGTGGGAGGCTTATCGTCCGGGCCGCACGGCAGCACGTTCGGTCGGAGTCTCCGCCTTCAAGGCAGGTTTTCCATCCGGCTTCATGGCGGAAGCCGCGGCGGCGGGCTTGTCCGTAGCGGCCGGTACCAGCCGTTTGGCCAGTATTTTTTCCCTGATCTCCTTGGTTGCGTCCGGGTTATCTTTAAGGAATTGCCGAGCCTGCTCTCTGCCTTGCCCCATACGCGATGGACCGTAGCTGAACCAGGCACCGCTTTTTTCAATTATGTTATCCGCGACGGCAATATCCAGTAAGTCGCCCTCATAACTGATACCGCTTTCAAACAAAATATCAAATTCAGCTTCGCGGAATGGTGGAGCGATTTTATTTTTCACAACTTTGGCACGCACATGATTGCCGATGGCAACTTCACCTTCCTTGATGGTGTTGACACGGCGGATATCAATGCGAACAGAACTGTAAAATTTTAACGCCCTTCCCCCCGTCGTGGTTTCCGGATTGCCAAACATGACGCCGATTTTTTCACGAATCTGATTGATAAAGATCACCAGTGTTTTACTCTTGGAGACCGCACCGGTGAGTTTCCGCATGGCCTGACTCATGAGCCGGGCTTGCATACCCATGGAGGCATCTCCCATTTCGCCTTCAATTTCAGCTTTGGGAATTAACGCCGCGACCGAGTCAACGATGATAACATCCACAGCATTGGATCGCACGAGCAATTCCACGATTTCCAGAGCCTGTTCACCGGTATCCGGCTGACTGACCAGTAAATCGCGCAGGCTCACACCCAATCGTTTGGCCCAGGTAGGATCAAGCGCGTGCTCCGCATCCACAAATGCGGCGACACCACCCATTTTTTGGGCTTCTGCCACCACATGCAAGCACAAGGTGGTTTTACCGGAAGATTCCGGTCCAAACACTTCCACAATTCGCCCGCGTGGAATGCCCTTGCCCCCCAAGGCAATATCCAAGCCCAGGGAACCGGTGGGAATGCCTTCAATGGCCAGCGGATTCACGCCGTCCATTTTCATGATGGCACCTTTGCCGAAGTTTTTTTCAATCTGGGATAACGCCCGGTCAAGAGCCTGATCGCGCGCCGTGGAGGTTGCCGCATCTTTGGACATGATAATCTCGCTGTAAAAAAGTCCGATTCAGCGCCCCCGCCACAATGCGGAAGCATGTGCGTGATGATACCTAACTAATTGCGAACGTCAAGTACCCTCCTCCGAAGAAGATCAGACCGTTCGCGACCAGCACAAACGCGAGGCTAAAATATTCCCTAAGCGCTACGGTTCACACATCCGGCCTCAGCAAGGTGAAAAAATAGCCCGCGATCGTCCCGATGCCGGCAAAAGCGAAGAGTAGGCCGGTAAAACTGTCGCGGCGCGGACGGTGTTGTGTTGCACTTTCAGGAATCGACCACCAGATTTCATCTGGGGCTCTGAGCATTTTTCGCGCCGGCGAAGCGATGCAACGTAACGATGCGTCACGCAATTTCACCGTATCCTCGTTTCATCGGTGTCCAAGGTGTTTTGGCGCATTGTGTTTCAGCACATTCACTCGCCGCTTTCCGCTCTTTGAGGCGCTGACCGGGCGTTGCGGCGGTTTTTTGGGGATTCTCGCAGGACGGCCTTGCGAACGGTTGGCAAAGCGGCCAGAGAGCGCCTCAAACAGGCTTTCAGCCACCACGTTGTTCAAGCTCTTCCCCATGGATTCTGCGGCAATGCTGGCCTGCCGATGCAATGCTGGATCCAATCGCACCACAAACTGTCCTGAATAAGGCTTATCCGGTGATTCTCCCCGTTCATGGCAGAAGGCGAGATAGTCATCGACCGAATCGCGAAAAGCCTGTTCCACCTCCTTGACCGCTTCCCCTTGGAAGGTCACAACATCCCGTATACCCAGAACCTCGCCGTGCAGCACGCCGGCCTCTGAATCAAACTCAACCTTGCCAATGTATCCCTTGTAACTCATCATGGTTTTACTCCAGCTTCTATCAAAAAGCGCCGCATCGACCGCACGGCACCCTTGTCGGCCTCTTTCCTTGGGTGCGGGCGGTGAAACACTGCCCGCACTCCGTTCAACGCAATACGGACTCGCGAGCCGGAACCCTCGGTCAATTCCGCCCCAAGATGCCACAGCAGGGCCTCAATATCAGACCAGTTAATGCTGGCTTGCACCGGATCAGCGAAGATCGCATCAAGAGTCTTTTCATGCTTACTCACACCATGATAGTATCACTAAATGGTACTAGTTACAATCGCTTCCGCTACTCCAACTCCCCCTCCACCACCGGCGCGCCGGCCGCAAAGGTAAAGAGTCCGTGGCGGTCGGCGTCGATGTGGATGGAGCTGCCTTCCGGGAATTCGCCATTAAGGAGTTTTTCCGCCAGCGGGTTTTCAATCTGCTGCTGAATCAACCGCTTGAGCGGGCGAGCACCATAGGTAATATCATATCCCTGCTCACCAAGCTCGTGGCGGGCTTTTTCGCTGACCACCAGATTGTGACCGCGCTCCCGCAACCGTCGTTCCAGATGCTGCAATTGAATGCCGACGATCTGGGCCAACTGCTCTTTTTTCAGCGTATGGAAAATGACGACCTCATCGACACGATTGAGGAATTCCGGCCGGAAATGCTGCTTAAGCACATCCCGCACGCCGGCTTCCATTTCCCAGTCGGCGCCTTTCTTGGCGGTAATTTCCTGAATCATCTGAGAACCCAGATTACTGGTCATGACAATGAGCGTATTTTTAAAATCCACCGTGCGCCCCTGTCCATCCGTAAGCCGTCCGTCATCAAGCACCTGCAGGAGCACGTTAAATACATCATGATGGGCTTTTTCAATTTCATCAAACAAGATCACACTGTAGGGGCGACGTCGGACGGCTTCAGTCAAGACGCCCCCCTCTTCGTATCCCACGTATCCCGGCGGAGCGCCGATGAGCCGAGCCACGCTGTGCTGCTCCATAAATTCAGACATATCAATACGTACCATGGATTCTTCGGTATCAAACAGAAATTCCGCAAGAGCCTTGCACAATTCCGTCTTGCCCACGCCGGTGGGACCTAAAAACATGAAACTGCCGATGGGGCGGCGCGGATCGCCCAACCCCGCGCGGCTGCGCCGCACCGCATTGCTGACAGCCTTTACAGCTTCATCCTGTCCGATGACGCGGCGGCGCAGAAATTCCTCCATGTGTTTGAGGCGTTGCTTATCCCCTTCCAGCATTTTGGTAACCGGTATGCCCGTCCATTTGGCGACAACATGCGCAATTTCCTCCGGTGTGACTTCCTCGCGCACCATGGATTGGCCGGATTTAAGAATTTCATCCAGTTGCTTCTGCCGGGTTTGCAAATCTGCTTCCAGTTGCCGCAGTTCACCGTAACGAAGGCGTGCGGCCTCTTCCAGTTTTCCCTGCCGTTGCGCTTCTTCCAACTGGGTTTGAGATTGCTGAATTTTTTCCCGGATGGACTTAATGCCGCGCAACACGCCGGATTCACGCTCCCACTTGGCGGTGAGTTCAGAATTTCTCTCATTGAGATCGGCAAGCAATTTCTGATTTTTCTCCAGTTGCTGGCGCGAGGCGTCGTCCTTTTCCTTCTTCAGGGCTTCGCGTTCCACCTCCAATTGCATGATTCGCCGCCGGAGATCATCAAGTGCCGCCGGCATGGAATCATTTTCAATTCGCAATCTGCTGGCGGCCTCATCGACGAGATCAATGGCCTTGTCCGGCAGAAAGCGTTCGGTGATATAACGATTGCTTAACGTGGCGGCGGCCACGAGCGCGGAATCCTGAATGCGCACGCCGTGATGCGTTTCATATCGTTCTTTCAGACCGCGCAATATGGCAATGGTGTCCTCCACCGACGGCTGCGGCACAAGGACGGGTTGAAAGCGTCTTTCCAATGCCGGATCTTTCTCAATGTATTTGCGGTATTCATCCAGTGTCGTTGCGCCGATGCACCGCAACTCGCCCCGCGCCAGAGCCGGCTTGAGCAAATTGGAGGCATCCATGCTACCTTCGGCTCTGCCCGCCCCCACCACGTTGTGCAGTTCATCAATAAACAGAATGACGCCTCCGGCGGCTTGCTCCACTTCTTTGAGCACCGCTTTCAGACGATCCTCAAATTCACCGCGGAATTTGGCACCGGCCACCAAGGCCCCCATATCCAGAGCAATGAGTTTTTTGCTCTTGAGACCCTCCGGAACATCACCGGCCAAAATGCGCTGCGCCAAACCCTCCACGATCGCGGTTTTACCAACGCCCGGCTCGCCAATAAGCACCGGATTATTTTTACTGCGGCGGCTGAGCACCTGCATACAGCGGCGGATTTCTTCATCGCGACCAATGACGGGATCCAGCTTTCCCCGCCGGGCGGATTCCACGAGATCGCGACCATATTTCTGCAGTGCCTGATATTTATCCTCGGGATTCTGATCTGTCACCCGGGAATTTCCACGAATGTCTTTAAGCGCTGAGAGAATGGCATTTTTATTAACGCCCAAAGATGTCAACAGGGTTTTCGCCGGGGAACCGGAAGCAAGTAAGCCCAACAACAAATGTTCGGTGGAAAGATATTCATCCTTCAGCCGATCCGCTTCCTTCTGGGCGGCGGCGAGAACTTCACTGACATCGCGAGCCATGCCCAACTGCGCTCCACCGGATACGCTGGGAAGGCGTTGAAGTTGGGCATCGACCGCACCATCTAATTGTCCAGCGTCCACGCCCAGTCGAGCCAGCAGCGGACGAATGATACCATCCTTATCCGCCAGCAAGGCTGAAAGCAGGTGCAGGGCCGTTACCTCGCTATGTTGTTTTTCAGCAGCCAGGCTCTGGGCATTAGCCAGTGCTTCCTGAGCCTTGACGGTAAATTTATCTAATCGCATACAAACTCCTTTTGGGGAGGCCTTAATGAAGGCTCCAGCGCAAGGATAACAAATCCCGTACCAGAAACAGAAAAGCGATTAACTATTGAATTATTGGCATTTTCGTTACTGCCATGGTGAGCATGACACTGCCGATATGGCAGCAGCATCTGGTTGCGGCATTGGCGAACCGCCCCAGAGGCCTGCGGATAAGCAGTTTGCCTGGTTACCACCCGATGTTACAAAGTGTCATTGCTCCATCGCCAACATGTGCTTTTTCGTGGCAATGGCACCGTAAGCAGAAAATCCTGTCATTGAGCCATCCGAACCGATAACCCGGTGGCATGGAATAAGCACCGGCCAGGGGTTTCTTGCCAAGGCTCCGCCAACGGCCCGAGCCGCGCGGGGCCGATGAATCATCCGCGCCAGATCACCATAAGACAGTGTGGTTCCTGACTTGATTTTAAATGTAGCCGCCAGTACATCGCGCGAAAATTCAGTCTGTCCCTGCCAGAAGAGATGCTCCCGCAACCATTGCCAATCCGGCTCTCTGATCCTGGCCTTGTGTTTGTCACGGGCATAATAATCCATAAGAAAACGACGCGCGGGTTGCAGCCATTTTGGAAATGCGCCGGTCAGTAATCGGGCCCGGGCATAGTGCTTTTGAACGGCCCGCAGAAGCAACTTGCGATCCGGGTAAGCGGGATAGACGCGCAACAGACGTGGGGCATCTTTGCCGCCACCGCGCCACAACAGGGCGCATGGACCTTGATTCGTGGCAACAATGGCGTAGAAACAAATATCAGACTGATCGGCAGTGGACATATTTGCAACTCCGGTTTAAATAACACATATTGAGGTTATACCGCAATGGATGCTGCGGAAGCAATGCAACAGGAGATATTCGGATGAGTTCAAGGCAGCAACCTGAGGTTGGACATATCAGCTCATCCGGCTCGGCTGTACCCAAAATGGAAGATATTGGGCTTTCGCGCCGCAACTTCCTCACGGCGGCTTTGGCAGGCGGGATCGCCGCGGCCAGTGTACCGCTGGCTGAACCAGGTAGCGCAGCGGGTACTTCTGTGCCAACGGAGCCACCGCCGGCATCCAAGGCGCTTTTGCCCCCCTCGCAAAGTGAAGCTGCCGCGCGACAGATCGCCTCACTGGAGGCATACGCACGGGCGGTGAATCTTTGGAAAGTTACAGACGGTAAAATTCTCAATGAGCATATTGACCCGCATTGGCTGGCGGATGGAGAGCGATTCTGGTATGTGGCGATGCGCAAAGGGGGAACCAAAGAGTATCTTCTGGTGCATATGCCGTCCGGCACATGCGCGGAGGCATTTAATCACTTTCGTCTCGCGGAGGCTCTGGGCCGCCTGGAGCATCGCAAAATCAACGCGCACACGCTGAAACTCAACATTATTACCATTACCGACGGCACGATGACATTCAATATGGGAAAACGTGGATATCGCTGCAATCTCAACGATTACACCATCACATCACATTCCATCTGGAAGGTGCCGAATCCCGCGCCTGATTTTGCCGCGACGGATCCGGGGCGATGGTCGGCGGAATCCCCGGTTTCACCCGATGGGCAATGGCGCATTGAGATACGGAATTTCAACGTGTTTTTGAAACCCGCGCATGGACATACGGAACATCAGTTAACCCACGATGGCACCGCCGATGATTTCTTTGAGCCGCGCGTGTTCTGGTCTCCTGATGGCCGCAGATTTCTTGTGCTCAGGACAATTCCCGGGTTTGACCGGCAGGTCAAGGAACTGGATTACGCCGTCACCGCGAATGAGGCCAAACTGGTTTCGTTCTTTTATCAGAAGCCGGGCGATAAGGTCAGCATTACGCGTCCGCATCTTTTTGATGTCGCCCGTGCGCGGGAAATTGGGGTTTCCGCGGATCTCGCGCCGCATCCATGGAGCATAACGGAAATACGCTGGAATCCGGATTCAAAATCATTTACATATCTTTATAATCAGCGCGATCATCAGGTTATGCGCATCATCGGCGTCGATGCCGCAACCGGCGCGTGCAGGCCGCTGGTGGAGGAATTATGCCACGACGATCAATCACCTAAATTTTTTGATTACTCCGGCAAGCAGTACACCTTTTACCTGCCGGAAAGCGATGAAATGATCTGGATGTCGGAACGGGATGGATGGAACCATTTATATTTGTACAATTTAAAAGCCGGAACGGTGAAAAACCGCATTACATCCGGTTCCTGGGTGGTGCGGCGCGTCGATCATGTGGATCCGGTGAAACGGCAAATCTGGTTTCAGGCCGGCGGAATATTTCCCGATCAGGATCCATATTTTGTGCATTATTGTCGAATCAATTTTGACGGCTCGGGGCTGACTCATCTGACCGTGGCCAACGGCATGCACCGGGTGCGCTTTTCACCCGGACACCGCTTCCTGATTGATACGTGGTCGCGGGTTGACTCCGCACCGGTAATCGAACTGCGAGACGGAAACACCGGAGCATTGGTGCGCGAGCTTGAGCGAGCGGATATATCGGAATTGCTGGCCACCGGGCTGCCTCTGCCGCAGCCGTTTACCGCCAGGGGACGGGATGACAAAACCGATATCTACGGCGTTATTTATCGTCCGAGTCATTTTGATCCGCACCAGCGCTATCCGGTGATCGAGCATATTTACGCCGGACCGCAAAGCGCGTTTGTTCCCAAATCTTTCAAGGCGTTCCATTGGCCGCAAACAATGGCCGAAATAGGTTTTATTGTGGTCCAAATTGATGGCATGGGCACATCGCACCGCTCCAAGGCATTTCATGATGTGTGCTGGAAAAATCTCGGAGATTCGGGGTTTCCGGATCGAATCCCATGGATGAAAGCGGCCCGGAAACAGGCATGTCCCCAAATGGATTTAAGCCGCGTGGGCATTTATGGAACATCCGCGGGTGGCCAAAGCGCCCTGCGGGCTTTACTGGCGTTTGGTGATTTTTACAAAGTCGGCTCCGCCAACAGCGGCTGTCATGATAATCGTGTCGATAAAATCTGGTGGAATGAACAGTGGATGAGTTGGCCGGTCGGGCCGTGGTATGCCCGGCAATCCAATGTTACCAATGCGCATAAGCTCACCGGCAAATTGCAGTTAATCGCCGGTGGAATGGATCATAATGTGGACCCATGCTGTACCATGCAGGTGATCAACGCGCTGCAGAAAGCCAACAAGGATTTTGAATTTCTGTTCGTTCCGCCGGGACATCACGGAGCGGCGGGCTATCACTGGCAATACACCTGGCGGCAAGTACGGGATTTTATGGTAAGACATTTATGGGGCATCACACCCCGGCAGGGACAGATTCTTCCCCTGGCGGATGCGGAACGACCGGTTCCGGACGAACTGGAAATGACCGCTCGCGAAGCATAATCGAATTCAGCGCACACAATATTCCCGATCGCAAGAATGCCGGTCTTCAATCACGGCCCGGCATCAGCAGCTAATGGGCGGCATCCGGTTGTGACTGCTCCGCCGTGGGCTCGATTTTTTCCTTGCGGCTGGCGATAAAGGTGTACACAACAGGGATGACATAAAGCGAGAACAGACACCCGATCGACAGGCCCGCGGCAATCATCAAGCCCATATCAAAGCGGCTCACTGCTCCGGCCCCGGTTGCCACAAGCAGCGGTACCACACCAAGCACCATGGCGCCGGTGGTCATGAGAATCGGCCGAAGACGCACGGCTGAAGCATGAATGACCGCTTCAAAAATCGACATACCTTCATTTTCCTGGAGTTTATTGGCAAACTCCACAATCAGAATCCCCTGCTTGGTAATCAAACCAATGAGCGTAATCAAGCCGACTTCGGTATAGATATTTAATTTTGCCACACCGAGGAACATAAACAGCGCGGCACCAAAAATCGACATCGGCACCGTGAACAGAACAATAAATGGATCGCGGAAGCTTTCAAATTGTGCCGCCATGAGCAGGAAAATCAGAATAATGGCTAGGATAAACGTAATGTAGATCGCATTACCCTGCTTTTCAAATTGGCGGGACTGGCCGGCATAATGCACCGAGTAGCCGGTAGGAAACAGCGACTCAGTGGTGCTGTGTAAATAGGCCAAAGCCGTGCCCATACTTGTGCCCGGTGCCGGTACGGCGGATATGGTTACCGAATTAAGCTGCTGGAATTGGGGCAGAAATTCCGGCTCAACGAGGTGATGAATGGTTACCACAGTGGAAAGCGGCACCATGGATCCGCCGGCGGTTTTTATGTAAATGCGTTTGAGCATGGAGGCGGTGGCCCGCAGTTTGTCCTGCAACTGGGGGATCACTTTGTACGTGTGTCCCTGCAGATCAAAGCGATTGACGTAATTTCCACCGAGCAGCGGCTGCAGATCCGCGGCCAATGTGCTGTTGTTAAGCCCAAGCGCAGCTACCAGAGAGTGATTAATCACCAATTTGACCTGGGGTGCGTCATAGCGCAAATCTTTCTCAACAAACAGGAATTTTCCGCTTTCTTCGGCTTTGGCGATGATCTCTCTGGCCGCCTGATCGAGGTTCTTGTAACCCTTGGTTGAGGTAATGACAAATTGCACTGGCAGACCAAATGGAGCACCGGGAATGGAAGGCAATGCAAAATCTGTGGTTTGCAAACCGGCCACCTGCGAAAGCTTCTTCTGAAACGGCTGGGTCAACTGCATTTGCGTTACCGTCCGCTGATCCCACGGCTTAAGCAGCATGCCGCCGATGAGTCCGTTGTAACCGGGAGTCAAAGGCGAAAACCCGTTAATCTGAAACACCTGCTGCGTTTCCGGGAAGCTCTGGCAGATTTTCCGAATCTGGGTCGCGTAAGCGCTCATGTAATGCAACGTTGCGGTTGGCGGTCCAATTCCGGAGAAAAACAGAATTCCCTGATCTTCCGTGGGTGCCAATTCGCTTTGGGTTTCCATGAGCATAAATGGAATGCTGACAAATAATACCAGCGCCATTATCAGCACCAGCCACCGATACGCCAGAACAACATGCAAAGAGCGTTCATATGAGTGGCGCAGCTTCATGAACAGCATGTCGAGAAAATGAACCAGCCCATGCTCGGAAGTTGGTTTCAGCGCCCTGCTGCTGAGCATCGGGGAAAGGGTCAAGGCCACAATCATGGACATGAATACGGTGAACACCAGCGTAAATGCGAATTCAGTAAACAGACTTCCGGTCAGCCCCCCCATAAATCCGATCGGCGCGAATACGGCCGCAAGGCTCGTGGACATGATAATGATCGGGCCGGCAAGTTCGCGTGCCCCCAGCACGGCAGCGCGCATCGGTGGCAAGCCTTCATCCACGTGGCGATGAATGTTTTCGACAATAATGATTGCATCATCCACCACCAGACCGATCGCCAGAATAACAGCCAGCAAGGTAAGCAGGTTGATGGTAAAGCCAAAGGCAATCATAAGAATGCCCGCGCCTATTGTTGACAGCGGAATGGCCACAACGGGAATCAGCAGGGAGCGAACCGACCCCAGAAAGAGGAATATGACCAGAACGACAATTCCCAGCGTGATCAGCAGCGTATGTTCGACTTCTGAAATCGCGGCCTTGATATAAACCGTTCCATCGTAAGGAACGGCGGCATGAAGCCCCGTCGGAAGATTCGCTTCAATCTGCCGCAAGGCAGCGTGCACTTCATGGCCCAATGTCAGGCTGTTGGCGGAGGGAGATGGAAATACACCGATAAACGTCGCCGGGACGCCGCTCATAAATACGCTTTGATTGTAATTTTGAGCGCCAAGCTGCACATCCGCCACATCTTTCAGACGGATGGGGACGGAATTTACATACTTAACGACAAGATTTCGAAATTCCGAGAGATTACTGATGGAGGTGTTGGCAGTAATAACCTGGGCGATATTTTTCCCGCGAATCCGGCCAATTGCGGATACGAAGTTATTACTGGTCAACGCCGCTGAGACATCAGCCGGCGTCAATCCAAGCGCCGCGAGCTTGGCCGGCTTGAGCCAGACCCGCAATGCGAAGCTGTTTCCGCTGGATCCGGTTCCGGCGGGAAGAATCTGGGCCTGACTGACACCCGGCAGTGATTGAATTTTGGGTTGAACCACGCGCAGCAGATAGTCGTCAATCTGCTGCTGATTCATGGTCTTGCTGGCAAAAGCAAGATACATCAACGCTCTGGCATCACCGACTTCTTCGTTAATCACCGGGGCCTGGCTGGCCGGAGGCAACTGACTGGCCACCTGTTGCACTTTGGCCAGAATCTGCGAAACCGCCGCATTGGGGTCGGAATTCAACACCATGTTACACGTGATGGTTGACGTGCTTTCCGAACTTGAGGTGGTCATGTAATCAATATTCGGAGCTTGCGCAACGGCTTGTTCCAGGCGCGAGGTAATATAGGCCTGCACCTGCGCCGGATCAGCTCCCGGATACGATGTGGTGACCGTAACAATGGTACTGGTAATGGTTGGGTATTCCTGCGTCGTCATGCTCATCCACGCGCGCAGGCCCAATACCAGAATGATCAGATTAATAGCGCTGGCCAATACCCAGCGCCTGATAAATAAGTCCGTGAATTTCATTTAAATTCAAACCTTGCCTTATGGTTTTATTGTGTTGTTCACCACGACAACCGCACCCGGGCGCAGCTTCAACTGGCCTGCGGTCACAACCTCTTCTCCGGCTTTCAGTCCGGAGGAGATCATCACATCATCGCCAATGGGATTTCCGGTCTTAACCAGCACGGACGCGACAGTTAATATCGGTTTACCGGCCTTCATGGTTTTATGAACGACATAAACGTAATCGCCGAAGGTGTTATAGGTTATGGCATCCGCATTAACCACCAGAGACCTGGTTTTCACACCGGTCAGAAGAGTCACTTTGCCAAATAATCCTGGTTTAAGAAGCAGTCGCTTATTGGCCAGTTCCGCCTGAACCTGAATATTCCGGGAAGCGGTATCCACCTGAGAAGAAAGCGCCTCAACTTTTCCGTTAAAAACTTCGCCGGGATAGGCGTCAACGGTCAGCTTGATACGCTGACCGGTTCGCACATTGGCGAGATCATTTTGCGGTATGGAAAAGTCCAGATACAAAGGTTGCCATGTGTTGAGCACTACAATTGGCGTACCCGGCGATACATATTCCCCGAGACTTACCTGCCGCAATCCCAGATAGCCGGTAAACGGCGCGGTAATCGCCAATTTACCCAGTGTTGCATGGTCTCCGGCGACCTGGGCTTGAGCCTGTAACAGCGCGGCCCGATTAGCATCGAGCGTGGCCTGAGCGGCGGCGTGATCTTTCATGAGATTTTCCGTCCGCTGCAGATTGGTTCTGGCCAGGGCCTCGGCGGCAAGATCGGCCTTGAGTTGTGCCAACTGCGTGGTGTTGTCGATCTGTACGAGTTTCTGCCCCGCCTTGATCATTTGGCCGGAATGAAAATGGATCGCGGTAACATCGCCGGAAATCTGAGCGGAAACCTGCACGCCCTGAACCGCTGTTAAACTGCCGACAATGTGAATGGCCTGCGGCACAACGGCTGATCGTACCACCCCGGTTGAAACGGTTACCGGAGGAACCGGCATATGGGCGATTGCATAGGCTATTTTCTTGTTAATCGTCAGCTTGAATTCAAACAAGCCGATGATCACCGCCAGAAAAATAACCAGCAGAATCAGAGAAATGAAAATACGTTTTGCCATAATCTTTGCGGACCTCCGCTTTACTTTCTAACCGTCGGCCGCGTGTTCGCCGGCCGGGTCGCTGGGGTTTTGGAAACGTCAACTGCCGAATGATTGTGAATGGTTCTGTATTCTTTGGGCCACCAGCCTCCGCCCATGGCTACGAAAAGCGCCGCGGTATCCTGGTAACGCTGCGATTGGGCTGTTACCACCGCCAGGCGGGATTTCTCATAAAGCGCTTGAGCAGTTAAAAGCGTGGTGTAATCCACCGCGCCGGCCTGGTATTCAGAGCGTGCCAGTTTATACGCACGAAAAGCTGATACATACGCCAGTTGCTGATCCTGCAATGCCTGGGCATCATTCTGCACAGCTCGCAATGCATTGGCCACCTGGGCAAAGTCGTTAAGAATGGTCGACTGGTAATCGGCCACCACCGCTTTGAGCGCCGCCTCGGCCGCCCGTTTGTTGGCACGTAATGTACCGCCATCAAAAATAGTCTGCGTCAGACTGCCGGCAAGCGACCAGATCAAACTTGATGCATCGAAGAAATTGGCGATTCGGCCATTTTCAAATCCAATATCCCCCGTGATCTGAATCAATGGATACATTTTGGCCACCGCTTCGCCCACCTGGGCATCACCAGCTTTAAGTTGGGCTTCGGCCGATAATATATCCGGCCTTTGGCGTACCAGGGCGGAAGGCATGGAAACAGGCAATGTGGCCGGCAATTTCAATAGATCCATGTTCAATTCCGGTATTCGCGCCTGCGACGGAATTCGTCCCACCAAGACAGCCAAAGCGTGCCGGGCGGCGGAAAGGGACTGCGCCAGTGGCGGCAAGGTTGCTTCTGTGGCCGCAACCTGACTTTCCTGATTGACAACGTCAAGATAGGTCACAGCACCAAGCTGATATTGCTGACGGATAATTTTGAGAATACTTTCCTGGTCACGAACCAGCGATTGCGTGGTTTTCACCTGCGCTTCGAGCGAAGCAATTTCAATGGCCGTGGTAACGGTATTACCTTCCAGCGTTAAATAGGCTTCCTGCAGGGCATAAAGCTGCTGTTCTTCCTGGGCTTGAAAGGAATGTTGAACAATGCGGTTAAGCCCGAATATATCCGGATCGTAGCTGACTTGCAGGTCGCCGGTATAAAGCGAAAAGCTGCGTGTGAATCCACCAAATCCCGCCCCGCTCTGGCGCTGCCGCTGCGCGGTGGCCCCAAGCGAAACCTGCGGAAAAAATATACCCTCGACAGACTTCAAGTTCTGGTGCGCCTCTTCCAATGTCGCTTCCGAAGCCGCCAATGTCGGACTGTTTTTAATAGCTCGGAGCACCAATTGATCAATGGCTTTGGAGTTATAAAGTTTCCACCACCGGGCTTCAACTTTGGCACCATAGGCGAAAGCCTGCGCTCTGCCGGCATCCCCCACCCCCGCAATGGGCTTGATATCTTTCGGCGCAGTGCCAACTGTGTAAGAATTCACTTTTGGTGCCGGCGGCACTTTCAACGGAGGCTCAAAGGAGCAGCCGGCAGGACCGCCGAGTACCAAAGCAAACAGCGCCACGCGCCATAATTTGGACCGATTGCCGCAGGCGTACGATAGATAATTTTCTCGGGTGGGAAACAGCTTCATCCCCTTAGCGAAACACCCTGACCACAACCCACCACTCCGGTACTTTCCGAAGGAGCGTTGAAAAGCAGTATAGTATTGAACGTTCAGAAGGTCAAATTCTTATTTGAAATTCCTATTTCGCACTTTTAATCATGTTCCCGCCAGCTAAAACTGACGCGATCCAAGTGGATTAAAAACGAGAAAAAATCAGGGTTTTTCAACGATATTCGCGACCACAATCGAAGGAGCTTCGGCATGCCGGCAATTTTCTTATAGGGCACTGATTCAGATTGCCGACAAATATGCCGATAATGGTAGTGGTGATGGTAACCAGGTGCTGCTTTCGCCGATGTACTGCACCGGTTAACGCGGAACCCGTCAAGGGCAGGTTGGATTCCGGCATAACAACCGGGTGCCAATCGGGTAGTTGGTTAGATTGGCCATCGATTAATATCGTAGAAGGGAATGAGGTTCAACAAGGCATGAGCGATCCATTAACAGCCTTTATGAAACGGCTGAAACACCCCACGAAATTCGCAATCGTAGGCTTTGCACTGCTGCTGGCCGTTGCGATCCCACTCTATCAACTCTATAAATCACAAACCACTGAAATTCATACCGTTCGCTCGGAGTTAACCTGGGCACGATACAGCCAATCCATTGCCCAATTAATGGCTCTGATTCAAGATCATGAGCAGGCCGTGATTGCGGCTGATCGCAACGAATTTATCCCCTCTGACAAGTCCGCGAAAACGGCCGGCGACATTGACTACCTCATAGCGCATATTGACCGGCAAAATCAAAGCCTGGCGGCCCCGTTGCACGTCAGCGGCTTGTGGAAATCCGTCATACAGGGCTGGCAGAAATTAAAACGCTCGGACAAATCACTGCCTCCGCATCTGTTAGCCGCACAGTACACCCGTGAACTTGAGCACATCTGGAATATTGTACTTCTGGCATCAGACTATGCCCAACTGCGCCGCGAACACGATCCGTTTACCTTCGGCGCATTGAAAGTGGTGCGCAAGGAAATCCCCGATACCCTTGCCACTTTGAACACGCTTCGCTTTACGCTGCTGGAAAATCCATCCACACCGGAGCGGGCCTTTGAACAAAGCGACCGCATTCGTCGAATTGCGGCGCGTCTATACTGGGGAGAAATCAGATCCATTGAACGCAATTTGCGCTTTCCCATGCGAACCAATCCGGATTTTCTGACCATCATGAATTCCAACAGCTCGCAACTTTCCGAGCTTCGCACAAGTCTCATGGCGCTGGCTGAAAGACCCGGAATTCTCGACTTGGATACCCGGATCCGAATGCTTTTTATTTCGGACAACATTGCCGCCAATATTGCCCATACCTCCACGCTTACCCTGCACTGGCTGCAGAAAATACTCTCCGCCAGGTTGTCCAATTTACGGTTCTGGCTGGCGATAAGCGTGGGCATGACGATTCTGATTGCGGCCATCATGTCTTTTCTGTTCTTCTCGATGTATCGATCACTCATCGGTGCCATTGTCGAACGCACGATGGCCGAGGGCCGTGTGCGGCAGGTGCGTGATTTGTACGACGCGCTTAGTCAAACCAACAGGCTTATCGCCCATCATTACCGCCTCGAAGAACTGTTTTCCGAGGTGTGCCGGATCATCGTGCGTTTGGGACATTTTGATCTCGCCACGATTGTTATGGCCGACTCAAACACCGGGCGCGTGATACCCGCCGCCAGCGCCGGGCCGGCCGTTCTCAGCTACCTGAAACGAATTTTGTTTACCGATGACGATTCATTACCGGCCGGTTGCCAGCCGGTTGACAACTGCATTACCACCGGCAAACCGGTCATTATCAATCGGTTGGATTTTCTATCCCCTTCGCGCGACTGGGAGATTCAGGCCGTGCAGGCCGGGCTTAAATCCGCGGCGGCATTTCCGTTGTTCAGACGGGATGTGGTAGTTGGGGCGCTGGTGATTTACTGCTCGGCGGAGGAACGCTTTGATACGCAATTTACCGATTTGCTGACGGAAATTTCCAACGGCGTATCCTTTGCGATCGAGGACCGGGCGCGCGAGGACTTCCGTAAAGCGGCGGATCAGGCTCTGCGCGATTCCGAGCAGCGCTATCACGTTGTCATGGAGGCGGCGGGCGATGCCATTATTCTGGCTGAAAGCGATGGACGAATCATCGAAGCCAATCGCCGGGCGTTGGATCAACTCGGCTATACCCGCGAAGAACTGCTGCGGATGCCCGCGTCGGCGCTGTTCCCCAAACATCAGCAATCCGAAATCATGGCCCGATATGTGAAAATTCTGCTTACGGGGCGAACGGTTGACTCCAACGTTACCATCCTCCGCAAAGATCAGCGGACCTTCCCGGCGGATGCCGTGGAATCGCGCGTGGACCTTCAGGGCCGGCACCTGATATTGAGCATTTTCCGGGATGTCAGCGAACGCAAGGCGGCGGAAGAGCGCATACAGTATCTGGCATTCCATGATGCGCTGACCGGTTTGCCCAACCGCACACTGTTAATCGACCGCATTGAACAGGCTATCCGTGAGGCTCAACGGCGGGACAGCCTCGTTGGCATACTCTTTCTGGATCTGGATAATTTCAAAAATGTCAACGATACCCTGGGCCACGATTTCGGAGACGAACTGCTGCAGAGCGCGGCCATGCGCATCCGCGGGGCACTGCGCACCGAAGACACTCTGGCCCGGCTGGGCGGAGATGAGTTTATTGTTCTGATAACCGATCCCAAATCACCGGCGGACGTGGCGGTGGTATCGCAGAAAATTATTGACGCCATGAGCGTGCCTTTTGTCATCGCGGGGCACACATTCCACATTACCTGCAGTATCGGCATGAGTGTATTTCCCCGCGACGGCAAGGACAGCGGCGTACTGCTGCGCACGGCGGACGAGGCGTTGTACGAAGTCAAGAAAGACGGTCGCAACCGCGCGACCTTCCATACCCCCGAAATGCACGAAGCCGCCGTGGAATCCATCCGCATGGAAAATGATCTCCGCGAAGCGATCCGGCTCGATCAGTTCGTGCTGCACTATCAGCCGGTGGTCAATCTGCAAACGGGCCGAATTGTCGGCGCCGAAGCACTGATCCGCTGGCTGCATCCGGAGCGCGGGCTGATTTCCCCATTGCGATTTATTCCCCTGGCGGAGGAAAAGGGACTCATACTGATATTGGGCGAATGGGTCATGCGCACAGCGTGCGAACAAAATCGGCGGTGGCAGCTTGCGGGACTTCCGGTTGTGCCCATTGCGGTGAATCTCTCCGCCCTGCAATGCCGTGAGGCTTCGCTGGAACAGACCATTCGCGGCGTATTAAATGACACCGGCATCGATCCGTCGCTGCTGGAACTGGAAATAACCGAGGGAACGCTGATGCAGCAAACCGACGCCCTGCGCGACCGGATGCTGGAAATCAAGAAGCTCGGCATCCGCTTTTCACTCGATGACTTTGGAACCGGATATTCAAGCTTAAGCTATCTGACACGATTCCCGATTGACACGCTCAAGATAGACCGATCTTTTATCCGGGACATGATGGACGATCCAAAGGATCTCGCCGTGGTGGATACCATCGTGGATCTGGCGGACAATCTGCAACTGCGAACAATCGCCGAAGGCGTGGAAAAAATTGAACAAGTGACCCTGTTAAAGCTGCTGGGCTGCCATGCCATGCAGGGCTATTATTTCAGCCCCCCCGTACCGGCCGAACAGTTCGCGCAATTCCTGATTACAGATCGACGTTTGGAAGATGTCCCCCCCGCCGCACCGAGCCAGAATGCCGCCACGGCAACGGTCGC